>NZ_JAFNNA010000020.1:0-5587 GCF_026536965.1 Gilliamella sp. B2911
TATCTATCGTCGATAGAAACAATCGGCCTGTATCACGTAATACTGTGTTAACGACATGTAATGGTTCTGCACCTTATAAGGTTACGTTATCTAGTTCTAACGGTACATTATTTACTCGTTACGGCGTTCCTAATCGTAGTACTTTCAATGCAAGTAATGTGACTTATTACGTCAATCCTAAGGCTGGGGCGGTTGTTTGTTTTGCTCGGCCTAACTTAAAGTTTGGTAAGCTTAATGAGGATGGTTATTCTCACGATTTCCGCGGCCCATCTTCGATGTGGGACCCTGCTAAGGGTTTTCTCACTCAAGAAACAGACCCGTCACTTTACGGTAGAAACTTTCCTACAACTGGCGCTAATGGAATGTACTTTGATTTACTCATTAGTGGTAGTAGTCAGCCATTGTCTTGGTCTCCAGTTTCTCTGGGTGGTATCACAGTCACAATGTCTAATCCTACTGCTACAAGCGTACGCGTTACTTTAACGGGTCCTTACGCTACCACATCCCAGCATAGTTCAGCCAATCCTGGTCGTATTTCTACACCATCTTTGCCTCAGACTTTCGAGTTGGTCGGTCGTGATAGTAATGGTACTCCAGTCGTCAGATATGGTTTTACTTTGAAGCAGTGGTTCGTCAACCGTGGTTCTAAAAAGGACAGGTATCCTCAAACTTTATCTTGGTGTAATAGTCTTGGTTATCGCCTTCCTAAGGTAAAGGATTTAACCAATGCATCTTGTCGAGGTTACAATTCAGGCACTTTTTGTCAGGGTTCAGTCGGCGCCACTCCTTCTTCTCCTAATAATGTGTACATGCGTCATATAGGTTCTGGCTTTTTCACGGAGTGGGGCGCTGCGACCGCTTACTCTGGCGTTGGCTTCTACTACGGTTGGTACTGGACTAGTGACTCGTATGGTAGTCTCCAGTTTCTCGCCTGCGCAAACAACGGTTGTGTGGATTTGGACCACAACAACGACGACTACGGACTTTGCTCCCATCCTTAGTTCTTATTCCTTCGTCCTTAATCCTTAGGGCGGGGGCGGGGGTGATAAAAAATAGTATTAGGTGATTAAAAGCAAGCTAAGAGTCAACGTCGTTTAGCCATAAAAAAAGCGATTTTGTGGCTTAGCGATGTTTGAGTTACCCGCCTTGGCGGGTTTATTTTTGAGGAGTTTTATCTTAGAAAAAAAGTTGAGGAACGGGGTTTTTGGGGTCTAAATTCTGTTTTGAAATATTGCCTCAAATAAGTAATTCCGCTTTAAACTATGGCGCTTTTTAGTGGCCGTTTTTTCCATCAAAAAAGTTGAGGAGCGGGGTTTTTGAGGTTCTAAATTTCACTTAAAAATTATTAAAATATCAAAATCACTAAATTTCTAATCCAAAGCCCTAAAATAAAATTTTCAAGGATCAATTGTTCTAATTCTAAAGATTTGTAACTTAGATATATTCAATTAAAACAATATTTAAACAATTATAACCCAGATCCTTTTTAGATCTTATTTACAAAAGTTAACGTAAATGAGCGAAAAAAAGTGTTGCATCGTGTTTTTCCAATCACTATACTTTTTACACGGTTTTAGCTAATAGGCTAAAATTTGACAGAAAAGCATAAAATTGTAAATTAATCAAAAAATTACTTGACAGGGTAGTCTAAAATGCATTATAATTTTCAACAGGCAACAGGCAACAGGCAACCTGGCCAACCTATCTTTTAAATTCGTCTAAGTCCAGCACCCAGTTTAAATTTTTCACTGAAACTTATTTTTCTACTCAATCAAGTGAAATTCTGCGAATTTTCGCGCGATCGCTTCCGCGATCCTCTTCTCGATCCTTTTCCCGGTCGTTTTCCGGATCCATTTCCAGATCCTTTTTCGGATCCTCTTTTCGATCCTTTTCCCAATTATCCCGGCAGATTGTTTTTTTCGTGGTCTTTTTCCTTCCTTTTTCCAGTCATGCATTGACATCACAGACAACTAGGAATGCGATACAGGGTAGTGCACCGTATCTGACTTTCGACGGTGGTCGTACTCGTGCGGTTGATGCTAACGGTCTGCTTGGGATTACGCTATCTAACGGAGCTAATTACACGCCTTCTAACAATTCATCATCTACAACCCCAATCGTCTTGCCGGTTGAGGGTCAGAGTTTTGCTGATATTGGTATGTTCGTTCCTACTGATACAAATTCAGTCGCTTTGAGTTCTCTTATCGGTCCACCTAATAATTATTGGGGGGATGATGATGGTGATAGTGACGTTACTGTTACTGGTTCTTTAATTTTATCTATCGTCGATAAAAGCGGTCAAACGGTATCACGTAGTACCGTGCCAGAGATTTGTAAGGCACCTTATAAGGTTACCTTATCCAGTACTGACGGTACATTATCCACTCGTTACGGATTTCCTAATCGTAGTACTTTCAGTGCTAGTAATGTGACTTATTACGTCAATCCTAAGGCTGCACCTGTGGTTTGTTTTGCTCGGCCTAATTTGTATATGGGTACAGGTGATTATGCTGGTCCAGCTTCAATGTGGGACCCTGCTAATGGTTTTATCCCTCAGTCAACTGAGCCATCACTTTACGGTAGAAACTTTCCTACAACTGGTGCTAACAAACTGTACTTTGATTTACTCATTAGTGGTGTCAGTCAGCCATTGTCTTGGTCTCCAGTTTCTCTGGGTGGTATCACCGTTACAATGTCTAATCCTACTGCTACAAGCGTACGCGTTACTTTAACGGGTCCTTACGCTACCGAATCCCAGCATAATTCAGACAGTCCTATTCCTATTTCTAAACCTACATTGCCTCAGACATTCGAGTTGGTCGGTCGTGATAGTAATGGTACTCCAGTCGTCAAATATGGTTTTACTTTGAAGCAGTGGTTCGTGAACCGTGGTTCTAAGCGGGACTATTATGCTAATACATTATCTTGGTGTAATAGTATTGGTTATCGTCTGTCTCGCGTAAGGGATTTAACCAACTCGGTTCGTACAGAATCTCCTGCTATCTCTGGCGCCACCCCTTCCTCGCCAGTTAATTATTATATGCGTCATATAGGTTCAGGTTTTTCCTCGGAGTGGGGTCGTATGTATGATTATTCAGGCGTTGGCTTCGGCAACCATTGGTACTGGACTAGTGACCCGTATGGTAGTGACCAGTTTATCGTGGACACGGACTACGGTTACGTGGCTTGGACCCACATCCACGACAAATGCCACGTACTTTGCTCCCATCCTTAGTTTTTATTTCTTCGTCCTTAATCCTTAGGGCGGGGGCGGGGGTGATAAAAAATAGTATTAAGCAATTAAAAGTAAGCTGACTCAAGGAGTCAACGTCGTTTAGCCATAAAAAAAGCGATTTTGCGGCTAAGCTACGCTTCAATTACCCGCCTCGGCGGGTTTATTTTTGAGTTTTTTATCGCAAAAAAAGTTGAGGAGCGGGGTTTTTGGGGTTCTAAATTCTGCAATGTTGCCTCAAGTAAATAATTCCGCTTTAAACTGTATCGTTTTTTAGTAGTCGTTTTTTACATCAAAAAAAGTTGAGGAGCGGGGTTTTTGAGGTTTTAAATTTCACTTAAAAAGTTTTAAATGATCAAACTTACTAAATTTCTAATTCAAAGCCCTAAAATAAAATTTTCGATGATCTTTAATCATCTTTTCAAAGATTTGTAATGATAATATATTCAATTAAAACAATAGTTAATCAATTACAACTTAGATCCTTTTTAGATCCTATTTACAAAAGTTAACGCAAATGAGCGAAAAAAAGTGTTGCATCGTGTTTTTCCAATCACTATACTTTTTACACGGTTTTAGCTAATAGGCTAAAATTTGACAGAAAAGTATAAAATTGTAAATTAATCAAAAAATTACTTGACAGGATAGTCTAAAATGCATTATAATTTTCAACAGCCAACAGCCAACAGCCAACCTGCCAAACCTATCTTTTAAATTCGTCTAAGTCCAGCACCCAGTTTAAATTTTTCACTGAAACTTATTTTTCTACTCAATCAAGTGAAAATCTGCGAATTTTCGCGCGATCGCTTCCGCGATCCTCTTCTCGATCTTTTTTACGGTCGTTTTCCGGATCCTCTTTCAGATCCTGCTTTCGATCCTTTTCCCAATTATCCCGGCAAATTGTTTTTTTCGTGGTCTTTTTCCTTCCTTTTTCGGGTCACGCATTGACATCACAGACAACTAGGAATGCGATACAGGGTTGTGCGCCGTATTTGACTTTCGACGGTGGTCGTACTCGTGTGGTTAATACTAACGAGCTGCTTGGGATTACTTTATCTAATGGCTCAAGATACACACCTTCAAACAATACTTCATCTTCTTCAAGACCAATTGAGTTGCCTACTGCCGGTGAGAGTTTTGCTGATATTGGTATGCTGGTTCCCACTGATACTAATTCAGTCGCTTTGAGTTCACTTATCGGTCCTCCTAATAATTATTGGGGGGATGATGATGGAGATTCTGGCGTTAGTGCTACTGGTCGTTTAAGTTTATCTATCGTCGATAAAAGAGGTCAATCGGTATCACGTAGTACAGTTCCAACAATTTGTAATGCACCTTATAAGGTTACGTTATCTAGTTCTAACGGTACATTATCAACTCGTTATGGTTTTCCTAATCGTAGTACTTTCAGTGCTAGTAATGTGACTTATTACGTCAATCCTAGGGCTGCGCCTGTGGTTTGTTTCGCCAAACCAAATACGTATCACGAATATTCTAGCCAAAATGGTCCGTTTTGGATGTGGGACCCTGCTAATGGTTTTCTCACTCAAGAAACAGACCCGTCACTTTACGGTAGAAACTTTCCTACTACTGGTGCTAACAAACTGTACTTTTATTTACTCATTAGTGGTGTCAGTCAGCCATTGTCTTGGTCTTCTGTTTCTCATGGTGGTATCACAGTCACAATGTCTAATCCTACTGCTACAAGCGTTCGTGTCACTTTAACTGGTCCTTACGCTACCACATCACAGCATAATTCAGACAATCCTGATCGTATATCTAAACCTTCTTTGCCTCAGACTTTCGAGTTGGTCGGTCGTGATAGTAATGGTACTCCAGTCGTCAAATATGGTTTTACTTTGAAGCAGTGGTTCGTCAACCGTGGTAAGAAGTATGACACTTATCCTAATACATTATCTTGGTGTGATAGTATTGGTTATCGTCTGCCTAGCGTAAGTGATTTAACCAACGCTGTTCGTAGAGATGTAGTCGTACCTAGCGCCCCCCCTTCCTCGCCGGGTAATCATATTATGCGTCATATAGGTTCAGGTTTTGTCACTGAGTGGGGTAATATGCCTGATTATTCAGGCGTTGGCTTCCGCCGCAACGCTTTGTACTGGACTAGTGACCCGTATACTAGTAACTCGTCTACTAATAACTACCAGTTTCTCGTGAACACAGGCAGCGGTAACGTAGATTGGGGCTACAGCTACCGCTACGCGCTTTGCTCCCATCCTTAGTTTTTATTCCTTCGTTCTTAATCCTTAAGGCGGGGGCGGGGGTGATAAAAAATAGTGTTGAGTGATTAAAAGCAAGCTGACTCAAGGAGTCAACGTCGTTTAGCCATAAAAAAAG
>NZ_JAFNNA010000021.1:0-5165 GCF_026536965.1 Gilliamella sp. B2911
TATGGCGTAGGCCTAGTCCGTAGGCAGGACTTTTCAAGTCTCGGAAGGTTTCTTCAATCTGCATTCGCTTCGAATAGATATTAACGGGGTCTGACGCTCAGTGGAACGAAAACTCACGTTAAGCAACGTTTTCTGCCTCTGACGCCTCTTTTAATGGTCTCAGATGTCCTTTGGTCACCAGTTCTGCCAGCGTGAAGGAATAATGGCCGAGCATATTGATATGTCCGTGGCAAAGCGGGGAGAGGCGTGCGATATCTTCATCATTCAGTGTTTCACCCTGCGCCCGGAGATGATCCAGGGCTGCCTGCATATAAATAGTGTTCCATAACACGACGGCGTTAGTGACCAGCCCCAGTGCGCCCAGTTGATCTTCCTGACCGTCGGTATATCGTTTTCTTATCTCACCTTTTTGACCGTGACAGATGGCTCTGGCAACGGCATGGCGACTTTCTCCCCGATTAAGCTGGGTCAGAATGCGCCGGCGGTAATCTTCATCATCAATATAATTAAGCAGATACAGCGTTTTGTTGATGCGCCCCACTTCAATGATTGCCTGAGTCAGTCCGGAAGGACGTTCACTTTTCAGCAATGAACGGACCAGCACTGAAGCCTGTACTTTGCCCAGCTTCAGGGAGCCAGCGGTCCGGATCATTTCGTCCCACTGAAGGACTATTTTTCGGGGATCTGATTGCCCTCTGGCAATATCATTCAGCACGCCATAGTCGGCATCATGGTCCATTCGCCAGAAAACCGAAGCACCGGCATCAGCCAGGCGTGGAGAAAACTGGTATCCCAGCAGCCAGAAAAGGCCAAAGACAAGTTCGCTGGCACCTGCTGTATCGGTCATAATTTCGGTTGGATTCAGCCCGGTCTCCTGTTCCAGAAGACCTTCCAGCACAAAGATAGAGTCCCTCAGCGTCCCCGGTATAACGATGCCATGAAAGCCGGAATACTGATCGGACACAAAGTTGTACCAGGTGATCCCTCTGTTATTACCAAAGTATTTGCGGTTCGGTCCGGCATTGATTGTTCTGACTGGCGTAACAAAGCGCATTCCATCTGCAGATGCCACTTCTCCTCCACCCCATATCTGTGCCAGTGGCAGCGTTGCCTGAAAATCAACCAGTCTGGCATTAGCGCTGGTGATAGTTTCAGCCCGCAGATAGTTCGCTTTTGTCCAGTTCAGCCGGTGTCGGGTCAGTGCAGGAACATTTGATCTGATCAGTGGTTCCAGACCGATATTGCAGGCTTCAGCCATCAGCACGGCGCTGATGCTGACGGGCAGATCATCAACTCTGGCACTGGCTTCACTAGCATGGAAAAACTCATCAGCAAATCCGGTATGGGCGTTAATTTCGAGCAGCAACTCCGTTAAATCCACCGGAGGGAGTAGATCACTGATCATTTTGCTCAGTCGTTTCAGACTGTCCGGCTCATCAAGACTGGCGAGGGGAGAAATTGTCAACCGGGGCTTCGGGCCAGAAACATCGAGTTCGACAGCCTCATTTTCGCAAAGACGTGCAGCAACCTGTCTGTAACGACTATCAAGCTGATGACCCAGAGATTTTATTGCTTCCTGCGGGTCTGTCGGGTGCCCCAAAGAACGATAAACCTTAATCCGGTTTGCCTGCCAGTCAGCACCCTGTAGTAATCTTGCACGAGGATCTCCCCACCGGTTACTGCCGGTAACGTAGACATCCCTCCGCCTCAGACTATCCTGCAGTTTACTGAGAAAGCAGAGCGTGTATCCCCTGCGGGTGATATGTTTTTCCTTGTTAATCACCAGCCGTTTCCATGACCGACTGATAATTTCCGTTGGTGCGTCGTCAAAAAACTGCCGCCGTGAGCTGAACTCCCGGCTGAGGTAGTCACAGGCATTCAGAGTGGTAACCCCGGCAGGTGCGGATGAAAATTTAACGGTATTCAGCAGATGGGGCAGGAAACGACGAACGCGCCCGTACTGCTCCACCATTTCTTCATGAAAATTATCGTCTGAGGGCCGGGCAATTTCACGGACAAGCGTGATGATTTCAGCCAGCTTTTGCCTTGGGATGTAGCTGAACACCTCAGCACGAATCGATTCGTCCGGTGTTTCTTCTTTCAGCAGGTACGAACATGCGCTGGCGAGCGCCAATGCAGATTTATCCAGATCCTTCAGCGAGCGGAGCCGTTTTTTCTGCCCAATCTTTCTGGCGTCACGGATGATAACGGCCAGCATGGCGTCCAGAACGTCCAATGCATCATCCAGCGCCAGCGTTTCCCATGCAAGGACAAAGGCAACCAGAACCGCCATCCTTTTCTGCGGTGACATCCTGGCAATATTGAACACCGAAGTCATACCAGCATAACGTGCGAGATTTTTCAGGCGCACAGCCGGGAGTGTACTCAGGTTTTCAGCATGCAGGCCAAAATCGTTCAGAGTTTTCCAGCGTTCAATTGCTTCATTAAACGCCGGACCACTGATGGTCACAGGGCCCTTTTTCAGTGATTCCAGTAAAGACAGGCGGCTGCAATCAGTTGGCCCCAGCAGCATCTCCAGCTGTGAACGCTGTTCGGCTGACGGTATCAGTGCCAGTTTGTTCCACAGGCGCAACGTCGCCTTTTCCCTTACCTCTGAAATCAACCGGGTCAGCGTAGTGGCTCCGGGGAGAATAATACGATGTTGCATAAGCCACCCTGTCGCCAGATCGAAAAGCAGGCCAGGACGTTCGTTGCTTATCCAGCTCCGGGTATATAAAAGACGGGTAAGGCGAAATGTCCAGGGCCAGGCAAATTCACGATACTGATAGTGCTGACGTATCAGCGCTGCATGCTCACGGCGGGTATTTTCCCTCTGACCGTATTCTGCAAGAACGGTGATATCACGAATCCCGAGCTGTCTGGCGGTAAAATGCCGGACGCCGGAAGGAATATGATTCATATCGGTGAGGAAGGTGCCCAGAAAACGGACACATCCAATTTGCAGGGCAATGCCCAGACGGTTGTGATCACCTCTGCTTTTTCCGATAAATTCCTTGTCTGCTTCATCAAGGTGAAAATATCGTGCCAGCTGAAGCTCATCCGGTTCACCGGTGAATCTGCCATAGCTTTCAGTCTGCTCAGTGGTCAGAAAGTCAACGGGCATATCGGCCTCCCTGCCTGACGGGCATTTAGTAACATTTTTGCAACCGTACGAAATGTTATAAATTATCGGACATCGTAAAACTGTTACATTAATATGTCTATTAAATCGTAAATTTGTAATAATAGACATGAGTTGTCCGATATTCGATTTAAGGTACATTTTTATGCGACTTTTTGGTTACGCTCGGGTCTCAACCAGTCAGCAGTCTCTTGATCTTCAGGTCAGAGCACTCAAAGACGCAGGTGTGAAAGCAAACCGTATATTTACCGATAAGGCATCCGGCAGTTCAACAGATCGGGAAGGGCTGGATTTGCTGAGGATGAAGGTGGAGGAAGATGATGTCATTCTGGTTAAGAAGCTCGACCGTCTTGGCCGCGACACTGCCGATATGATCCAACTGATAAAGGAATTTGACGCTCAGGGCGTGGCAGTCCGGTTCATTGATGACGGGATCAGTACCGACGGTGATATGGGGCAAATGGTGGTCACCATCCTGTCGGCTGTGGCACAGGCTGAACGCCGGAGGATCCTAGAGCGCACGAATGAGGGCCGACAGGAAGCAAAGCTGAAAGGAATCAAATTTGGCCGCAGGCGTACCGTGGACAGGAACGTCGTGCTGACGCTTCATCAGAAGGGCACTGGTGCAACGGAAATTGCTCATCAGCTCAGTATTGCCCGCTCCACGGTTTATAAAATTCTTGAAGACGAAAGGGCCTCGTGATACGATAGGTTAATGTCATGATAATAATGGTTTCTTAGACGTCAGGTGGCACTTTTCGGGGAAATGTGCGCGGAACCCCTATTTGTTTATTTTTCTAAATACATTCAAATATGTATCCGCTCATGAGACAATAACCCTGATAAATGCTTCAATAATATTGAAAAAGGAAGAGTATGAGTATTCAACATTTCCGTGTCGCCCTTATTCCCTTTTTTGCGGCATTTTGCCTTCCTGTTTTTGCTCACCCAGAAACGCTGGTGAAAGTAAAAGATGCTGAAGATCAGTTGGGTGCACGAGTGGGTTACATCGAACTGGATCTCAACAGCGGTAAGATCCTTGAGAGTTTTCGCCCCGAAGAACGTTTTCCAATGATGAGCACTTTTAAAGTTCTGCTATGTGGTGCGGTATTATCCCGTGTTGACGCCGGGCAAGAGCAACTCGGTCGCCGCATACACTATTCTCAGAATGACTTGGTTGAGTACTCACCAGTCACAGAAAAGCATCTTACGGATGGCATGACAGTAAGAGAATTATGCAGTGCTGCCATAACCATGAGTGATAACACTGCGGCCAACTTACTTCTGACAACGATCGGAGGACCGAAGGAGCTAACCGCTTTTTTGCACAACATGGGGGATCATGTAACTCGCCTTGATCGTTGGGAACCGGAGCTGAATGAAGCCATACCAAACGACGAGCGTGACACCACGATGCCTGCAGCAATGGCAACAACGTTGCGCAAACTATTAACTGGCGAACTACTTACTCTAGCTTCCCGGCAACAATTAATAGACTGGATGGAGGCGGATAAAGTTGCAGGACCACTTCTGCGCTCGGCCCTTCCGGCTGGCTGGTTTATTGCTGATAAATCTGGAGCCGGTGAGCGTGGGTCTCGCGGTATCATTGCAGCACTGGGGCCAGATGGTAAGCCCTCCCGTATCGTAGTTATCTACACGACGGGGAGTCAGGCAACTATGGATGAACGAAATAGACAGATCGCTGAGATAGGTGCCTCACTGATTAAGCATTGGTAACTGTCAGACCAAGTTTACTCATATATACTTTAGATTGATTTAAAACTTCATTTTTAATTTAAAAGGATCTAGGTGAAGATCCTTTTTGATAATCTCATGACCAAAATCCCTTAACGTGAGTTTTCGTTCCACTGAGCGTCAGACCCCATTAACAAGTTGTTTGGGTGTTCGAATTTCAACAGGTAAGTTAGTTGCTAGAATCCATGGCTCCTTTGCCGACGCTGAGTAGATTTTAGGTGACGGGTGGTGACAATGAGTCCGTGTCGAGCGCTGATTTTTTCGGCCT
>NZ_JAFNNA010000022.1:0-4477 GCF_026536965.1 Gilliamella sp. B2911
TTGTTTTTTTCGTGGTCTTTTTCCTTCCTTTTTCGGGTCACGCATTGACATCACAGACAACAGCAAATCAGATACAGGGTACTCCTCCTTATTTGACTTTCGACGGTGGTCGTACACGTGCTGTCGATGCTAACGGTCTGCTTGGGATTACACTATCTGATGGTGCACATTATACGCCTTCTACCAATTCATCATCTGCAACTCCAATCTCCTTGCCCGTTGAGGGACAGAGTTTTGCTGATATAAGTATGTTCGTTCCTACTGATACAAATTCAGTCGATTTAAGTACACTTATCGGTCCTCCTAATAATTATTGGGGGGATGATGATGGTGATGCTGACGTTACTGCTACAGGTTCTTTAAGTTTATCTATCGTCGATAAAAGCGGTCAAACGGTATCACGTAGTACCGTTCCAACAATTTGTAAGGCACCTTATAAGGTTACGTTATCCAGTTCTGACGGTACATTATCTACTCGTTATGGATTTCCTAATCGTAGTACTTTCAGTGCTCGTAGTGAGACTTATTACGTCAATCCTAAGGCTTCGCCGGTGGTTTGTTTTGCCAGACCTAATTTGACAGAAGGTAGCGGTCGATTTGCTGGTCCTGCTTCGATGTGGGACCCAGCTAATGGTTTTATCCCTCAGTCAACTGGCCCATCCTTTTACGGTAGAAACTTTCCTACAACTGGCGCTAATGGATTGTACTTTGATTTAGATATTAGTGGTAGTAGTCAGCCATTGTCTTGGTCTCCTGTTTCTCATGGAGGTATCACTGCTACTATGTCTAATCCTACTGCTACAAGCGTACGCGTTACTTTAACTGGTCCTTACGCTACCGAATCCCAGATTAATTCATCCAGTCCTATTCCTATTTCTAAACCTACTTTGCCTCAGACTTTCGAGTTGGTCGGTCGTGATACTAATGGTAATCCTGTTGTCAAATATGGTTTTACTTTGAAGCAGTGGTTCGTGAACACTGGTTCTGTGGAGAAAAATTATTCTAATACATTATCTTGGTGTAATAGTCTTGGTTATCGAGTGCCTAGCGTAAAGGATTTAACCAACGGATCTTGTCCTAACAACGATCCTGCCTGTCGCGGTTCAGTAGGCGCCACCCCTTCCTCACCAGGTCGTTATTACATGCGTCATATAGGTTCTGGTTTTTTAGCTGAGTGGGGCAAAATGGAGGATTACTCAGGCGTTGGCTTCTACACCGATTTTTACTGGACTAGTGACCCGAATGGTAGTTCCCAGCAGTTTCTCGTGCTCGCAAACAGCGGTCACGTGGATTGGCACTACACCTTCTACTCCCACTACGGACTTTGCTCCCATCCTTAGTTTTTATTTCTTCGTCCTTAATCCTTAAGGCGGGGGTGGGGGGGGATAAAAAATAGTGTTGAGTCATTAAAAGTAAGCTGACTCAACGAGTCAACGTCGTTTAGCCATAAAAAGCGATTTTGTGGCTAAGCGACGCTTCAATTAACCGCCTCGGCGGGTTTATTTTTGAGGCGATTTTATCGCAAAAAAAGTTGAGGAGCGGGGTTTTTGATGTCTCCAAACTTTATGTAAAAATCACATAATTACCAAAAACATTAAGTTTAAATACTAAAAATTCACTATAAAAAACACTTTTTCTAAAGAACTAAAAAGAAATCATAATTTTATATTAAACAATAGATAAGTATTTATTTTCTAGGGTTATAAATTAACGAATTTACAAAGATTAACAATAGTGATAGAAAAAAATATTGCATCGTGTTTTTACAGTCACTATACTTTTTTTACATCGCTTTAGATAAGCGATTAATATTTTAAATACAAAATAACAAATTTAATCATAAAGTTACTTGACAAGGTAGTCAAAATGCATTATAATTTTAAACAGCCAACAGCCAACAGCCAACTTGCCAAACCTATAATTTAAATTCGCCTAAGTTAAGCCCCAAACTTAATTTATTCACAAAAGCTTATTTTTTCACGAAATGTATTAGAATTCTGCGAATTTTCGCGCGATCATTTTTTTGCTCCTTTTATCGATCCTTGCATCGTTCCAAATTATCCCAGCAGACTTTGCTAAGTGTGGTACTTTTACTTCCTATTTCTTTTTCTTGCCACTCATTAACATCTAAAACATCGAATATTATTCACGGTACCGCGCCGTATTTAACGCTTGACGGTGGTCGCACTCGTGTAGTTGATACCGATGGTCTGCTCGGGATATCTTTATCTAATGGTGCTAAGTACACACCTTCTACCAATAATTCATCAATATCCAACCCAATAGCGTTGCCAGTTGCTGGTCAGACTTTTGCTGATATAGGCATGTTGGTTCCAGCCAATACTAATTCAATCGATTTAAGTTCTCTTATTGGTCCGCCATATAATTATTGGCAGGATGATGATGGAGATACTGACGTTTCAGCCACTGGCACGTTAAGTTTATCTATTGTGGATAAAAATAACCAAGCAGTATCACGTGATAGTGTGCTAACAATCTGTAACGCACCTTATCAAGTTAAATTATCCAGTACCAATGGCACATTAAGCACTCGTTATGGTGTTCCTGCTACTCGTTATTATAGTGCGAGTAATGTTGCTTATTATATTAATCCTAAAGCATCACCAGTTATTTGTTATGCTAGTTCAGATATGACATACGGTTCAGATAAATATGCCGGCCCTGCATCGATGTGGGATCCTACTAAGGGTTTTCTCACGCAATCAGCTACGCCATCATCTTATGGTTTAAACTTTCCGACTACTGGTGCTCATGGCTTGTACTTTGATTTAGATATTGGTGGTAGTAATCAAGCATTGTCTTGGGCGCCGGTTTCTCATGGGGGTATAACCGCTACTATGACTCATTCATCAAGTACAAGCGTACGTGTCACACTAACAGGTCCTGTTGCTACCGAATCCCAATGGCGCTCTAGCAACCCTGGTTATATACCAAAACCCTCTTTACCACAGACATTCGAGTTAATCGGTCGTGACAGTAGTGGTAATGTAGCAGTTAAATATGGATTTGAGTTAAAACAGTGGTTTGTCAACCGCGGAGATGTACGTGATAGTTATTCTAATACATCAGCTTGGTGTACAAATATAGGTTATCGTCTTTCTAGGGTTAGCGATTTAACTAATGCAGTTCGTTCAGATGTGGTAGTACCAGGTGCCACACCTGCATCATCTCGTAATAATTTTCAGCGTCGAATCGGTGCGGGATTTTTTACGGAATGGGGATCTATGACCATTTTCTCAGGAGTAGGCTTTAACTACGATTATTGGTACTGGACGAGTGACAAAAATGGTGGCGATCAGTTTATTGTATACTCCTACCACGGTACGGTGAGTTGGCATAGCAATCGTGACTATGGGCTTTGCGCCTCAGAACTTTGATAGTTATTTCTTGGTCCTTAATTCCTTAAATGCGGAACTGAGGACTAGAAAAAATAGTGTTTATTCACTATACAATTTTTAACATCTATAAACTTAAAAGTATCTTTGACGATTAGCCAATCATTGAAAACAACATATTGAAATTAATTAATAAAGCTAAAAACCATCTAAAGGTCGTTTTTTATTGTGGGAATATCATAAATTTCGTACTATTAGCTTAAATTATTTATAAGTTATTTATAGGGAAATATATGAAAAAAATAATATTAACCGTTTTTATTTTATTAGGACTAACGGCTTGTACGACTACCTCAGAATATAGAAAAAATTTAGATGTATGGAAAACGTACACATCTAACAAATCTGTTGAAAATGTTTCTGAATGCATTCTTGTTGAGTGGCAAAAAGAAAGGTTAGGGTGGGCGTATGCGACTCTTCAAAAAACAGGTATTTATCATACTGTCTATACTGGTGAATTTATCGATGTTAGTGACACTTTTAAAGATAATGGAATTACTCGAGTGAATTTTTATTCTTATCGTGGTGACATGGATTTATGGAAAGGGAAGCAAAAACGAACTGAAGCTATTGAGAGATGCTTATAGCTATAGTTAAAAATCTTTATCAAAGTGCATGGAATAATTGTATTGATAAGCTTATTTTGTCTACATATTCGGCGGAGTTGAACGGGACGTCTCTGAGGAAATGCTTATCAATAATTAGCCAGATTCAGAATCTAGCGATAAAGCATTTTAGTGTAGACGAAGCTTAAACCATCCGTCTTAATTGAGGTGTTTTTGAGGCGTTTCAAAAAAAGTTGAGGAGCGGGGTTTTTGGGGTTTTAAATGTCACTTAAAAAATTATTAAAATATCAAAATCACTAAATTTTTAATTCTAAGTCCTAAAATAAAATTTTTCAGGATCAATCGCTCTAATTTTAAAGATTTGTAATTACAATATATATAATTAAAACAAAAATTAAGTAAGCATAAGCTAGATCCTTTTTAGATCTTATTTACAAAAGTTAACGTAAATGAGCGAAAAAAAGTGTTGCATCGTGTTTTTCCAATCACTATACT
>NZ_JAFNNA010000023.1:0-3786 GCF_026536965.1 Gilliamella sp. B2911
TTTAGTTGTCTGCTCTATCTGCTCAAAGAGATTATCTAAATTATCAAGTTTCATTATTACATCTCAATTAGCCAGGAATATTCTAGATTTTCTTTAGTTCGATTACGCACAAAATCTAAGGCTACTATTTTTTCATAGTAATTATTTATCTTATCCCAATCATCTGGATAAAAACTTGGGTCATCTTTATATTTTTCATAAATGTAAGACGTTAATTTATTGAGCTCCTGCAGATAATTATCATGTTGTTCTTGTGTAATTAAATTTACCGCCAAAGCATGTCTGAATTCATTTTTCATAATGCTTTCAATTGTTTTCACTCGTTCTTTTTGGTCTCGCATACTGCACTCCTTAGGGGGATTTCATCATTCACATCTCGATAAGCCAACTGTCTTCCAACCCTTCTTTTATATAGCCTCTAACAAAATCTAAGGCTACAATTTTTTCATAGTAGTTATTGATTTTACGCCAATCTTCAGCACGAAAAGTAAAACTATCTTTATATCTTTCATAAATATAAGACGTTAATTCATTAAGCTCCTGCAGATAATTATCATGTTGTTCTTGTGTAATTAAATTTACCGCCAAAGCATGTCTGAATTCATTTTTAGTCAATCTTTCGATACTGTAAACTCGCTCTTTTTGGTCCCTCATACTGTTCTCCTTAGGCAGTTTTGGTGATATTAACGGCTGAATTATAACCAAATTTTTTTGGGGGTTGCATTGGTTTGTGCAAAATTCGAAGTACCTTGATTATCAACCCTCTGTATCTGCTTGAAAAGTTGAATAATATTATCTACTTTCATTATTTACATCTCAATAAGCCAACTGTCTTCTAACCCTTCTTTTATATAATCTCTAACAAAATCTAAGGCTACAATTTTTTCATAATAGTCATTGATTTTAATCCAATCTTCATCGTAAAAAGCTAAACTATCTTTATATTTTTCATAAATATAAGATGTTAATTCATTGAGTTCCTGCAGATAGTTGTCATGTTGTTCTTGTGTAATTAAGTTTAATTCTAATGCGTACTCAAACTCATTTCTTGTTAATCTTTCAATACTGTAAACTCGTTCTTTTTGGTCCCGCATACCATCCTCCTTAAGTAGTTTTGGTGATATTAACGGCTGAATTATAACCAAATTTTTTAGGGCATCCAAGCAGAAAGGCTCGCTAACTGTGTGACTGCGACTTTCGCTTTGCTATTGACATTATCAATACTATTCAAGTATTAACATAATTAGCTTGATACACTTCTTGGGTATAGGGGTTTTTAGGGTGATTGGCATTAGTTAGATTAAAATTTGAAACCCGCTGACTTTTAGTTGTCTGCTCTATCTGCTCAAAGAGATTATCTAAATTATCAAGTTTCATTATTACATCTCAATTAGCCAGGAATATTCTAAATTTTCTTTAGTTCGATTACGCACAAAATCTAAGGCTACAATTTTTTCATAGTAATTATTTATCTTATCCCAATCATCTGGATAAAAACTTGGGTCATCTTTATATTTTTCATAAATGTAAGACGTTAATTTATTGAGCTCCTGCAGATAGTTGTCATGTTGTTCTTGTGTAATTAAATTTACTTCTAATGCGTACTCAAACTCATTTTTCATGGTACTTTCAATTGTTTCAACGCGTTCTTTTTGGTCTCGCATACTGTATTCCTTACGGGGGATTTCATCATTTACATCTCGATAAGCCAAATATCTTCTAAATCTTCTTTTGTATAATCTCTGATAAAATCTAAGGCTACAATTTTTTCATAGTAGTTATTGATTTTACGCCAATCTTCAGCACGAAAAGTAAAACTATCTTTATATCTTTCATAAATATAAGACGTTAATTCATTAAGCTCCTGCAGATAATTATCGTGTTGTTCTTGTGTAATTAAATTTATTTCTAATGCGTACTCAAACTCATTTTTCATGGTACTTTCAATTGTTTCAACGCGTTCTTTTTGGTCTCGCATACTGTATTCCTTACGGGGGATTTCATCATTTACATCTCGATAAGCCAAATATCTTCTAAATCTTCTTTTGTATAATCTCTGATAAAATCTAAGGCTACAATTTTTTCATAATAGTCATTGATTTTAATCCAATCTTCATCGTAAAAAGCTAAACTATCTTTATATTTTTCATAAATATAAGACGTTAATTCATTGAGTTCCTGCAGATATTTGTCATGTTGTTCTTGTGTAATTAAATTTACCGCCAAAGCATGTCTGAATTCATTTTTAGTCAATCTTTCGATACTGTAAACTCGCTCTTTTTGGTCCCTCATACTGTTCTCCTTAGGCAGTTTTGGTGATATTAACGGCTGAATTATAAACAAATTTTTGGGAGCGTCCAAGCGGAAAGGCTCGCTATACGTTCCTTTCCACCTGTCCTAAAGTATAAAATTAGGTGAGTTGTGAATAGGTCACTGTGTAAAATGCTCGCTCACTGCGAGACTGCAACCTCTGCTTTGCTATTGACATTATCAACACTGTTCAATTATTAACATAAAAAGTAAATAACAATGTGTACAAAAATTAAAGAGTGAATTCCGATTAAGTGATTGTGACGATAATTTATCGTTTAATCTCCCAACTCCATATCTTGCGATGTTATTATCTGATCAATAATAGGTTTTTCTGCTAAATTTTTTCCTGGAGTATCTAATGTCTGGTTTAACATTTTGCTTGATATTGTCGCGTGCTGTTTTTTAGCCGTTAAATATTTACTTTTGGTTAATGACAATACTTTATCCGACTCAGTCAATGCCTTGCTTAACTCTGCCTTCTGAACATCTTTATCGTCCCCAAATTTGCACAAAAACTCTTTTAAATAAGATAAATTATTGGTTTTATTACTATTAACATTCGTTAATTCACAGAGCTTTATTGCTGAAGTTTCGGCGACTAATTCATCTCGTTTGAAAAAATTTATTACTTGCACAGGTGTTGTTGGTGTTCGCTCCAATTCCCGACTGGTTGAATGCCAGATTTCATGAAAGATATCGTTATAGTATCCTTCGGCAGTCTTATACTGGGATTTATCGGGCTATGTGATTTGGGATCATAACGAGGATTTGACGGGCTGTTATGTAAAACCTTAACCCCCTGACTTGATATAAATTGCTCGACTTTTAAATTTTCCTGCCACTGTTTTTCTGGCTTAATTTCAAGCGGAAGTTTATCAAAGGAAGCTTTATCCAGTTGTTCTACATTATAAAATTTAATATTTCGTAATTTCTCATTATCTTTATATAAATCACTTTCAAAAAAGTTATCTTTCTCATCCGGTTTTATTTGTAAATTATTTACCTGTATTTCATCCTCAGTTAACCAGCGAGTCTCTGAAAATCCTTTTTGATGTCCTTTTTTATATAACCACTCTACTTGATATATTTCTTGAGTATAAGGTTTTTTGGGAAAGTTTGCATTAGTTTGTGTAAAGTTCGAAATCCTTTGATTATCATCAGTTTGCTGTATCTGCTCGAAAAGCTGATTAGCATTGTCTGCTGTCATCATTTACATCTCGATAAGCCAGTCATCTTCTAACCCCTCTTTTGTCCGACTACGAACAAAATCCAATCCAATGATTTTTTCATAATAGTCATTAATTTTATCCCAATCATCTGGATAAAAACTTGGGTCATCTTTATATTTTTCATAAATATAAGACGTTAATTCATTAAGCTCCTGCAAATAGTTGTCATGTTGTTCTTGTGTAATTAAATTTACCGCCAAGGCATGTCTAAATTCATTTCTTAAGCGTCGTTCCATTCTATCAA
>NZ_JAFNNA010000024.1:0-3575 GCF_026536965.1 Gilliamella sp. B2911
ATTACACGCCTTCTAACAATTCATCATCTACAACCCCAATCACCTTGCCCGTTGAGGGTCAGAGTTTTGCTGATATTCGTATGTTGGTTCCTACTGATACTGATTCAGTTTCTTTAAGTACACTTATCGGTCCTCCTAATAATTATTGGGGAGATGATGATGGTGATTCTGGTGTTACTGCTACTGGTCGTTTAAGTTTATCTATCGTCGATAAATACAATCAAGCTGTATCACGTAGTACCGTTCCAACAATTTGTAAGGCACCTTATAGGGTTACGTTATCTAGTACTGACGGTACATTATCAACTCGTTACGGATTTCCTAATCGTAGTACTTTCAGTGCTCGTAGTGAGACTTATTACATCAATCCAAAGGCTAGCCCAGCAGTTTGTTTTGCTCGGCCTAATTTAATGTTTGGTAAGCGTGGTGATGATAGGGATAACCCATATTTTGATTTTACTGGCCCAGCTTCGATGTGGGACCCTAATAAAGGTTTTCTCACACAAAAAACAGACCCTCTCTATTACGGTCAAAACTTTCCTACAACTGGTGCTAATGGATTGTACTTTGATTTACTCATTGGTGGTGTTAGTCAGCCATTGTCTTGGTCTCCTGTTTCTCTGGGTGGTATCACAGTCACAATGTCTAATCCTACTGCTACAAGCGTTCGTGTTACTTTAACTGGTCCTCACGCTACCGAATCCCAGCATAGTTCATCCTATCCTGGTCGTATTTCTAAACCTACTTTGCCTCAGACATTCGAGTTGGTCGGTCGTGATACTAATGGTACTCCAGTTGTTAAATATGGTTTTACTTTGAAGCAGTGGTTCGTCCACCGTGGTTCTAAGCGGGACTATTATTCTAGTACATTATCTTGGTGTAATAGTCTTGGTTATCGTCTTGTTAAGGTAAAGGATTTAACCAACGCATCTTGTCCAAGCAACGATTCTCGCTGTCGTGGTTCAGTCGGCGCCACCCCTTCCTCGCCGGGTGAGTATTACATGCGTCATATAGATTCTGGCTTTTCCTCGGAGTGGGGCAAACTGGCTAATTATTCAGGCTTTGGCTTCAACTCCATCTGGTGGTTCTGGACTAGTGACCCGGATGCTGGTTCCCAGTTTATCGTGCGCACAGACAACGGTTACTTGAATTGGGGCTACCCCGACATCGCCTACAACGGCCTTTGCTCCCATCCTTAGTTTTTATTTCTTCGTCCTTAATCCTTAGGGTGGGGGTGATAAAAAATAGTATTAGGTGATTAAAAGTAAGCTGACTCAAGGAGTCAACGTCGTTTAGCCATAAAAAAAGCGATTTTGCGGCTAAGCGACGCTTCAATTACCCGCCTCGGCGGGTTTATTTTTGAAGTGTTTTATCGCAAAAAAAGTTGAGGAACGGGGTTTTTGAGGTTCTAAATTCTGCTTTGCAATGTTGTCTCAAATAAATAATTCCGCTTTAAACTGTGGTGCTTTTTAGTTGTCGTGTTTTTCCATTAAAAAAAGTTGAGGAACGGGGTTTTTGAAGTTTTAAATTTCACTTAAAAACTTTTAAATGATCCAAATCACTAAATTTCTAATTCAAAGCCCTAAAATAAAATTTTCAAGGATCAATTGTTCTAATTTTAAAGATTTGTAATTGCAATATATTTAATTAAAACAATAGTTAATAAATTATAAATTAGATCATTTTTAGATCCTATTTACAAAAGTTAACGTAAATGAGCGAAAAAAAGTGTTGCATCGTGTTTTTCCAATCACTATACTTTTTACACGGTTTTAGCTACAAGGCTAAAATTTGATATAAAAGTATAAAATTACAAATAAATCAAAAAATTACTTGACAAGGTAGTCTAAAATGCATTATAATTTTCAACAGGCAACAGGCAACAGGCAACCTGGCCAACCTATCTTTTAAATTCGTCTAAGTCCATCTCCCAGTTTAATTTTTTCACTGAGGCTTATTTTTCTACTCAATCAAGTGAAATTCTGCGAATTTTCGCGCGATCGCTTCCGCGATCCTCTTCTCGATCTTTTTTCCGGTCGTTTTCCGGATCCATTTTCAGATCCTTTTCGCGATCCTTTTTCGGATCCTGTTTTCGATCCTTTTCCGAATTATCCCGGCAGATTGTTTTTTTTGTGGCTTTTTTTCTTCCTTTTTCGGGTCACGCATTGACATCACAGACAACTAGGAATGCGATACAGGGTAATGTGCCGTATTTGACTTTCGATGGTGGTCGTACTCGTGCGGTTGATGCTAACGGTCTGCTTGGGATTACGCTATCTAACGGAGCTAATTACACGCCTTCTAATAATACTTCATATACAACCCCAATCGTCTTGCCGGTTGAGGGTCAGAGTTTTGCTGATATTGGTATGTTCGTTCCTACTGATACTAATTCAGTCGATTTAAGTACACTTATCGGTCCTCCTAATAATTATTGGGGTGATGATGATGGTGATTCTGTCGTTAGTGCTACAGGTTCTTTAAGTTTATCTATCGTCGATAAAAACAATCAGTCAGTATCGCGTAATTCAGTGCTAACAGTTTGTAATGCACCTTATAAAGTTAAGTTATCTAGTACTAACGGTACATTATCTACTCGTTACGGATTTCCTAATCGTAGTACTTTCAGTGCCCGTAGTGAGACTTATTACGTCAATCCTAAGGCTTCGCCGGTGGTTTGTTTTGCTCGGCCTAACTTATTGTATGGTAAGCTTGGTGATTGGCCTTCTTACCCATCTTGGGATTTTGCTGGTCCTGCTTCGATTTGGAACCCTAATAAAGGTTTTCTCACTCAAAAAACAGACCCTCTCTATTACGGTCAAAACTTTCCTACAACTGGCGCTAATGGATTGTACTTTGATTTAGATATTAGTGGTAGTAGTCAGCCATTGTCTTGGTCTCCTGTTTCTCTGGGTGGTATCACAGTCACAATGTCTAATCCTACTGCTACAAGCGTTCGTGTTACTTTAACTGGTCCTCACGCTACCGAATCCCAGCATAATTCTAGAAATCCTAGTCCTATTTCTAAACCTACTTTGCCTCAGACTTTCGAGTTGGTCGGTCGTGATACTAATGGTACTCCTGTCGTCAAATATGGTTTTACTTTGAAGCAGTGGTTCGTGAACCGTGGTTCTAAGCGGGACTATTATTCTAGTACATTATCTTGGTGTAATAGTCTTGGTTATCGTCTTGTTAAGGTAAAGGATTTAACCAACGTATATTGTCCTAACAACGATTCTGACTGTAGTGGTTCAGTCGGCGCCACCCCTCCCTCACCTAGTAATCATTACCAACGTAGAATTGGTTCTGGCTTTTTCACTGAGTGGGGACGAATGTATGATTATTCAGGCGTTGGTTTCATCGAATGGCGCTACTGGACTAGTGACCCGATTGGTATTTCCCAGTTTGTCGTGAACATAAGCAACGGTCGCGTGTCTCATGGCCACTTCTACAGTGACTACGAAAGCGGCCTTTGCTCCCATCCTTAGTATTTATTTCTTCGTCCTTAATCCTTAGGGCGGGGGTTGGAGTGATAAAAAATAGTATTAGGTGATTAAAAGTAAGCTGACTCAAGG
>NZ_JAFNNA010000025.1:0-3417 GCF_026536965.1 Gilliamella sp. B2911
AATCACCTAATACTATTTTTTATCACTCCAACCCCCGCCCTAAGGATTAAGGACGAAGAAATAAAAACTAAGGATGGGAGCAAAGCCCGTAGTCGGCGTTGTCGGTGTAGTTCCACGTCACGTCACCGTAGTTTGTGCCCACGACAAACTGGGTACTACCACCCGGGTCACTAGTCCAGTACCAAGTGTAGTTGAAGCCAACGCCTGAATAATAATCCATTGTGCCCCACTCCGAGAAAAAGCCAGAACCTATATGACGCATATAATGACGACCCGGCGAGGAAGGGGGGGCGCCGATGGATATAGGGTTACCATTCCAATCACGAGATGCATTAGTTAAATCCTTTACGCGAGGCACTTGATAACCAATACGATTACACCAAGATAATGTATTAGAATAATTTTTATACACAGAACCACGGTGGACGAACCACTGCTTCAAAGTAAAACCATATTTGACGACTGGAGCACCATTACTATCACGACCGACCAACTCGAAGGTCTGAGGCAAAGAAATAGTGGGAAGACGACTAGGAGTGGATGAACTTTGCTGGGATGGGGTAGCGTAAGGACCCGTTAAAGTAACACGTACGCTTGTAGCAGTAGGATTAGACATTGTGACTGTGATACCTCCCTGAGAAACTGGAGACCAAGACAATGGCTGACTACTACCACTAATGAGTAAATCAAAGTACAATCCATTAGCGCCAGTAGTAGGAAAGTTTCTACCGTAAGAGGATGGGCCAGTTGACTGAGGGATAAAACCATTACGAGGGTCCCACATTGAAGCTGGGCCAGCATTATTACCTGTACCGTAAATCAAATTAGGTCTGGCAAAACAAACCACAGGCGAAGCCTTAGGATTGACGTAATAAGTCACGCTACTTTCACGGAAAGTACTACGATTAGGAACGCCGTAACGAGTAGATAATGTACCGTTAGTACTAGATAACTTAACTTTATAAGGTGCATTACAAACTGTTAGCACTGAATTACGTGATACTGACTGACCTCTTTTATCGACGATAGATAAACTTAAAGAACCTGTAGCAGTAACGCCAGAATCACCATCATCATCACCCCAATAATTATTAGGAGGACCGATAAGTGTACTTAAATCGACTGAATTAGTATCAGTAGGAACGAACATACCAATATCAGCAAAACTCTGACCCTCAACCGGCAAGACGATTGGAGTTGTAGATGATGAATTGTTAGAAGGCGTGTAATTAGCTCCGTTAGATAGTGTAATCCCAAGCAGACCATTAGTATCAACTGCACGAGTACGACCACCGTCGAAAGTCAGATAAGGCGGAGTACCCTGTATCTGATTTGCTGTTGTCTGTGATGTCAATGCGTGACCCGAAAAAGGAAGGAAAAAGACCACGAAAAAAACAATCTGCCGGGATAATTCGGAAAAGGATCGAAAACTGGATCCGAAAAAGGATCGCGAAAAGGATCTGAAAATGGATCCGGAAAACGATCGGAAAAAAGATCGAGAAGAGGATCGCGGAAGCGATCGCGCGAAAATTCGCAGAATTTCACTTGATTGAGTAGAAAAATAAGCTTCAGTGAAAAATTTAAACTGGGTGCTGGACTTAGACGAATTTAAAAGATAGGTTGGCCATGTTGCCTGTTGCCTGTTGCCTGTTGAAAATTATAATGCATATGTGACAATCCTGTCAAGTAATTTTTTGATTAATTTACAATTTTATACTTTTCTGTTAAATTTTAGCCTCGTAGCTAAAACCGTGTAAAAAGTATAGTGATTGGAAAAACACGATGCAACACTTTTTTTCGCTCATTTACGTTAACTTTTGTAAATCGGATCTAAAAATGATCTAAATTATAATTGGTTAATTTATGTTTTAATTAGAGATATTGCAATTACAAATCTTTAAAATTAGAGCGATTGATCCTCGAAAATTTTAATTTAGGGCTTTGAATTAGAAATTTAGTAAGTCTGATCATTTAAAACTTTTTAAGTGAAATTTAAAAACCCAAAAACCCCGTTCCTCAACTTTTTTGATGGAAAAATAGAACTACTAAAAAGCGCCACAGTTAAAGCGGAATTATTTACTTGAGGCAACATTGCAGAATTTAAAACCCCAAAAACCCCACTCCTCAAATTTTTTTGCGATAAAAAACCTCAAAAATAAACCCGCCGAGGCGGGTAATTGAATTGCCGCTTAGCCGCAAAATCGCTTTTTATGGCTAAACGACGTTGACTCCTTGAGTCAGCTTACTTTTAATCACCTAATACTATTTTTTATCACCCCCGCCCCCGGCCTAAGGATTAAGGACGAAGAAATAAAAACTAAGGATGGGAGCAAAGTCCGTTGTCGTCGCGGTAGGTGTTGGCCCAACCCGCGTAACCGTCGCGAGTGTTCACGAGAAACTGGCTACTACCATGCGGGTCACTAGTCCAGTACCAAAAGCCGTCGAAGCCAACGCCTGAGTAAGTGGGCATATCACCCCACTCAGTGAAAAAACCAGCATCTATATGACGCATGTAATGATTACTCGGCGAGGAAGGGGTGGCGCCGACTAAACCACGACACTCATATTCGTTAGGGGAGCCTGTCGGACAAGATGCATTGGTTAAATCCTTTACCTTCGGAAGGCGATAACCAAGACTATTACACCAAGATAAGGTATTAGGATAAGTGTCCTCCTTAGAACCTCGGTGGACGAACCACTGCTTCAAAGTAAAACCATATTTGACGACTGGAGCACCATTACTATCACGACCGACCAACTCGAATGTCTGAGGCAAAGTAGGTTTAGAAATAGGACCAGGATTTCTAGAACTATGCTGGGATTCAGTAGCGTAAGGACCAGTTAAAGTAACGCGTACGCGTGTAGCTGTAGGATTAGACATTGTGACGGTGATACCACCATGAGAAACTGGAGACCAAGACAATGGCTGACTGACACCACTAATAAGTAAATCAAAGTACAGTTTGTTAGCACCAGTTGTAGGAAAGTTTCTACCGTAAAGTGATGGCTCAGTTGACTGAGGGATAAAACCATTAGCAGGGTCCCACATCGAAGCTGAGCCAGCAAGATTACCTGTACTGTAATTCAAATTAGGTCTGACAAAACAAACCACCGCCGAAGCCTTAGGATTGACGTAATAAGTCACGCTACTTTCACGGAAAGTACTACGATTAGGAAATCCATAACGAGTTGATAATGTACCGTTAGAACTAGATAACGTAACCTTATAAGGTGCATTACAAATTGTTGGCACGGTACTACGTGATACAGACTGACCTCTTTTATCGACGATAGATAAACTTAAAGAACCAGTAGCAGTAACGCCAGAATCTCCATCATCATCACCCCAATAATTATTAGGAGGACCGATAAGAGAACTCAAAGCGACTGAATTTGTATCAGTAGGAACGAACATAC
>NZ_JAFNNA010000026.1:0-2922 GCF_026536965.1 Gilliamella sp. B2911
TAAGGTTAAGAAATTAAGCGTACACGGTGGATGCCTAGGCAATCAGAGGCGATGAAGGACGTGTTAATCTGCGAAAAGCGACGGTGAGCCGATAAAAGGCGCTATAGCCGTTGATGTCCGAATGGGGAAACCCAGTGCAGGTGACTGCACTATCATCTGATGAATACATAGTCAGATGAGGCGAACCGGGAGAACTGAAACATCTAAGTACCCCGAGGAAAAGAAATCAACCGAGATTCCCAAAGTAGCGGCGAGCGAAATGGGAGTAGCCCAAGCGGGTAGCATAATGTATTAGTGGAAGCGTCTGGAAAGTCGCACGATAGAGGGTGAAAGTCCCGTACATGAAAGTGCATTATGTGGAAGCTTATAGAGTAGGGCGGGACACGTGATATCCTGTCTGAAGATGGGGGGACCATCCTCCAAGGCTAAATACTCCTGATTGACCGATAGTGAACCAGTACCGTGAGGGAAAGGCGAAAAGAACCCCGGGAGGGGAGTGAAATAGACCCTGAAACCGTGTACGTACAATCAGTGGGAGCATGTGCCGTTGGGTATGTGTGACTGCGTACCTTTTGTATAATGGGTCAGCGACTTATATTCTGTAGCAAGGTTAACCGAATAGGGGAGCCGAAGGGAAACCGAGTATTAACTGTGCGTTAAGTTGCAGGGTATAGACCCGAAACCCGGTGATCTAGCCATGGGCAGGTTGAAGGTTGGTTAACACTAACTGGAGGACCGAACCGACTAATGTTGAAAAATTAGCGGATGACCTGTGGCTGGGGGTGAAAGGCCAATCAAACCGGGAGATAGCTGGTTCTCCCCGAAAGCTATTTAGGTAGCGCCTCATGTATAACTGTTGGGGGTAGAGCACTGTTTCGGCTAGGGGGCCATCCCGGCTTACCAACCCGATGCAAACTCCGAATACTGACAAGTTTAATCATGGGAGACACACGGCGGGTGCTAACGTTCGTCGTGAAGAGGGAAACAACCCAGACCGCCAGCTAAGGTCCCCAAGTCATAGTTAAGTGGGAAACGAAGTGGGAAGGCTTAGACAGCTAGGATGTTGGCTTAGAAGCAGCCATCATTTAAAGAAAGCGTAATAGCTCACTAGTCGAGTCGGCCTGCGCGGAAGATGTAACGGGGCTAAAACTATGCACCGAAGCTGCGGCAGTGCACGTAAGTGTATTGGGTAGGGGAGCGTTCTGTAAGCCGTAGAAGGTGTGTTGTGAGGCATGCTGGAGGTATCAGAAGTGCGAATGCTGACATAAGTAACGATAAAGCGGGTGAAAAGCCCGCTCGCCGGAAGACCAAGGGTTCCTGTCCAACGTTAATCGGGGCAGGGTGAGTCGACCCCTAAGGAGAGGCCGAAGGGCGTATCTGATGGGAAACGGGTTAATATTCCCGTACTGGCTATAACTGCGATGGGGGGACGAAGAAGGCTAGGTTTACCACCTATTGGATGGTGGGTTAAGCGTGTAGGGGTGTGATTAGGCAAATCCGGTCACTGAGACCCTGAGGCGTGATGACGAGCTACTAAGGTAGTGAAGTAATTGATGCCCTGCTTCCAGGAAAATCCTCTAAGCTTCAGGTTATAGTTAATCGTACCCGAAACCGACACAGGTGGTCAGGTAGAGAATACTCAGGCGCTTGAGAGAACTCGGGTGAAGGAACTAGGCAAAATGGTGCCGTAACTTCGGGAGAAGGCACGCTGACGGTAATTGAAGTCCCACGCGGATGGAGGTGAAATCAGTCGAAGATACCAGCTGGCTGCAACTGTTTAATAAAAACACAGCACTGTGCAAACACGAAAGTGGACGTATACGGTGTGACGCCTGCCCGGTGCTGGAAGGTTAATTGATGGGGTTATGCGTAAGCAGAAGCTCTTGATCGAAGCCCCAGTAAACGGCGGCCGTAACTATAACGGTCCTAAGGTAGCGAAATTCCTTGTCGGGTAAGTTCCGACCTGCACGAATGGCGTAATGATGGCCAGGCTGTCTCCACCCGAGACTCAGTGAAATTGAAATTGCCGTGAAGATGCGGTGTACCCGTGGCAAGACGGAAAGACCCCGTGAACCTTTACTATAGCTTGACAGTGAACATTGAGCCTTAATGTGTAGGATAGGTGGGAGACTATGAAGTGTGTACGCCAGTATGCATGGAGTCGACCTTGAAATACCACCCTTTAATGTTTGATGTTCTAACCTATACTTCTGAATCGAGGTAAGGGACACTGTCTGGTGGGTAGTTTGACTGGGGCGGTCTCCTCCCAAAGAGTAACGGAGGAGCACGAAGGTTAGCTAATCCTGGTCGGACATCAGGAGGTTAGTGCAATGGCAAAAGCTAGCTTGACTGCGAGAGTGACGGCTCGAGCAGGTACGAAAGTAGGTCATAGTGATCCGGTGGTTCTGAATGGAAGGGCCATCGCTCAACGGATAAAAGGTACTCCGGGGATAACAGGCTGATACCGCCCAAGAGTTCATATCGACGGCGGTGTTTGGCACCTCGATGTCGGCTCATCACATCCTGGGGCTGAAGTAGGTCCCAAGGGTACGGCTGTTCGCCGTTTAAAGTGGTACGCGAGCTGGGTTTAGAACGTCGTGAGACAGTTCGGTCCCTATCTGCCATGGGCGTAGGAAAATTGAGAGGGTTTGCTTCTAGTACGAGAGGACCGAAGTGAACGCACCGCTGGTGTTCGGGTTGTGATGCCAATTGCATTGCCCGGTAGCTACGTGCGGAATAGATAAGTGCTGAAAGCATCTAAGCACGAAACTAGCCTCGAGATGAGTTTTCCCTGAAGAGATTCAGTAAGGTCCGTTTGAGACTAAGACGTAGATAGGTCAGGTGTGTAAGTGTAGTGATACATTGAGCTAACTGATACTAATGAACCGAGAGTCTTAACCTTACAACTCGGAGTTGTTTTGG
>NZ_JAFNNA010000027.1:0-1574 GCF_026536965.1 Gilliamella sp. B2911
GTATGTTCGTTCCTACTAATACTAATTCAGTCGCTTTGAGTTCTCTTATCGGTCCTCCTAATAATTATTGGGGTGATGATGATGGTGATGCTGACGTTACTGCTACTGGTTCTTTAAGTTTATCTATCGTCGATAAAAACAATCAGTCTATATCACGTAGTAACGTTCCAACAATTTGTAACGCACCTTATCGTGTTATGTTATCCAGTACTGACGGTACATTATCTACTCGTTACGGTATTCCTAATCGTAGTACTTTCCGTGAAAGTAGTGAGACTTATTACGTCAATCCTAAGGCTGGGCCTGTGGTTTGTTTTGCTCGGCCTAACTTATTGTATGGTAAGCCTGATGAGAATGATTTGGGTTTGGATTTCCAAGGCCCAGCTTCGATGTGGGACCCTGCTAATGGTTTTATCCCTCAGTCAACTGGTCCATCATCTTACGGTAGAAACTTTCCTACAACTGGTGCTAATGGATTGTACTTTGACTTAGATATTAGAGGTGTTAGTCAGCCATTGTCTTGGTCTCCGGTATATCAAGGAGGCATTACAGTTACAATGTCTAATCCTACTGCTACAAGCGTTCGTGTTACTTTAACTGGTCCTTACGCTACCGAATCCCAGCATAGTTCAGACAATCCTGGTCGTATTTCTACTCCATCTTTGCCTCAGACCTTCGAGTTGGTCGGTCGTGATAATAATGGTACTCCTGTTGTTAAATATGGTTTTACTTTGAAGCAATGGTTCGTCCACCGTGGTACTAACTCTTACGGTTATTCTAATACATTATCTTGGTGTAATAGTCTTGGTTATCGCCTTCCTAGCGTAAAGGATTTAACCAATGCATCTTGTCCGTCAGGCTACAATTATAACTGTAGTGGTTCAGTCGGCGCCACTCCTTCTTCTTCTAATAATCATTACATGCGTCATATAGATGCTGGGCTTTTCACGGAGTGGGGTCGTATGAATGATTATTCAGGCGTTGGCTTCAACCACAATTTTTACTGGACTAGAGACCCGTCTGATGGCACCCAGTTTATCGTGGACACAGACTACGGTGACGTGGATTGGGGGTACACCTACCTCGACATCTACGGACTATGCTCCCATCCTTAGTTTTTATTTCTTCGTCCTTAATCCTTAGGGCGGGGGTGGGGGTGATAAAAAATAGTATTAGGTGATTAAAAGTAAGCTGACTCATCGAGTCAACGTCGTTTAGCCATAAAAAAAGCGATTTTGCGGCTTAGCGACGCTTCAATTACCCGCCTAGGCGGGTTTATTTTTGCGGTTTTTTATCACAAAAAAAGTTGAGGAGCGAGGTTTTTGAGGTTCTAAATTTCACTTAAAAATTATTAAAATATCAAAATCACTAAATTTCTAATCCAAAGCCCTAAAATAAAATTTTCAAGGATCAATCGCTCTAATCCTAAAGATTTGTAATTATAATATATTTAATTAAAACAATAGATAACCAATTGCAACTTAGATCATTTTTAGATCCTATTTACAAAAGTTAACGTAAATGAGTGAAAAAAAGTGTTGCATCGTGTTTTTCCAATCACTATACTTTTTACA
>NZ_JAFNNA010000028.1:0-1504 GCF_026536965.1 Gilliamella sp. B2911
ATTACAGCTATCCTAGCATGGAATCCTGGTGTAACAGTATTGGTTATCGCCTGCCTAAAGTTAAGGATTTAACTAATGCAAAACGCTATGAAATTACTGGAGGTACACCTTCATCATCAGGTGATTATTATATGCGTACAATTGGTGCAGGCTTGCTCGCTGAGTGGGGTAATATAGGCAAATATAATCGAGCCAACTTTGACGCCGTCCAATGGTACTGGACCAGTGATATAAAAGGTTTAAGTCGGTTCGTTGTTTTTCCTAAAGATGGTCATGTACATTGGGCTGAGCCCTCGTATGATAAATCGGTAGGGCTTTGCACTTATCCTTAGTATTTATTTCTTCTCCCTTAAGCTTTAAAGCTTGGGGGGAAAGGTGGCGTTAAATCATCAAGGAATGGTTGACCTTAAGAGTCAAGATAGTTGTCAAATAAAACGCGATTTTGTAGTTTAGCCTCCCCCGGACATCATCATCCCTCAATCGGGGGGGGGATTTTTTGAGCAGCAGTCGTTTCAGCGTTTAAAATTCCACCTTGCAATGTTGCCTTAAATAAATAATTCCGCTCTAACTATGGCGCTTTAGCTGTGTTTTTCCATCAAAAAAAGTTGAGGAGCGGGGTTTTTGGGGTTCTAAATTCTGCTTTGCAATGTTGTCTCAAATAAGTAATTCCGCTCTAACTATAGCGCTTTAGCTGTGTTTTTCCTATCAAAAAAGTTGAGAAACGGGGTTTTTGGCATTCACTCCCTAAAATCAATAAATTGAAAAAAATTCCAAAAAAATAAAATTTTTCTAGAATTAAAAATTATGGTTTTTAAGGGTTTGTAAATTTGATATATATCAATTAAAGCATAATTTAATTAATAATTATTTAGTTCTTTTTCTGAAAAACTTTACAAAGATTAACGATATAAAATGAAAAATTTATTGTGCCATATTTTTTCAGTCATTATACTCTCAAATCATTTTAGCTGAGTAGCTAAAATTCAACCAATAAATATAAATTAGTAAATAAATCAAATATTTACTTGACAGGGTGGTCGAATATGTATTACAATTTGCAAAAGCCTAGGGCAACCTATAATTTAAATTTGCCTAATTTAAACTCTCAGTTTTTTTTTCACTCTAGCTTATTAATCGACGAAAATTTAAGATCACGCATTAGATCGTCACGCCGATCATCATTCCGATCATCTCTCGGATCTAAATTACGCCGAAAGATCTTTTTACCGCTTGGACTGTTACTAATACCTTTTTATTCCAGCCATGCATTAACCGTTAAAACCTCGAATACAATTCAGGGAAATGAGCCTTATTTAACTTTCGATGGTGGTAGAACACGCGCGCTTAATATTGAAGCTTTGCTCGGTATTACACTCTCTGACGGAAAACAGTACACGACTAAAACGAATACTTCATCACCTTCAAACCCCATTGAGTTACCGGTTGCAGGTCAAAGTTTTGCTGATATAGATATGATCTTTCCAACGAATGTCGATTTAATCGC
>NZ_JAFNNA010000029.1:0-1493 GCF_026536965.1 Gilliamella sp. B2911
TAACAATCACCAAAGATGTTTGTCTATTTTAGTCGTAGCGATTATCTCATTTTTCTTATAATCGATGGTATAAATACCTATGTTTCAGTATAAAATTTAGGAAATAGAAAATTTTTATAAACAAAACGATTTTGGATATTATTTAAAATAAATTGGATAATTTTATAATTCCGAAATTTCGATAGGTTACTAAATTTTAAGATCTTATCATCTATAAGTTTGTTGTAATAAGACCATTTTAGTTTGTTAAAAATAACGCAAAAAATCGTTTTAAATATTAATTGAGTAGATTATTCCTCTATAATTGAGATTTTATATTTTATTAAATAAATAAACTAACTTTTCCTAAAATCTATCTTGAAGCCAGAGGCTGAAAAAAGATAATGTACAATTTGTGTCAACAGCAAAGCAAATAGCTTTCGGTGATAAATAGGAATGATTGAATTGATTTAAAACATTCTCTAATTACTTTTAAATGATAGCGTTGATAGCTAATTATCTAATAATACAACAAAATTAAAAAGGGGGTATTATTCTCCCCCCTTTTTGACTGTTATTAAAAATAATACTTCTGGAAATATTTCTTAAATTTTATTTAAGGTGAAACACAAAGCGCTTGAGTTATTTGGTTTTTCAAAGCACTAATTGTGTCACCATCAGAGGACACAATATAATGTTGATCAGCGTATGGGCTTGGTGAACTTGTCCAAAAGGTAAAGACAGTCCAAGAACTACCATAATCTAAATTTTTTAATGATCCCCACTCTGAAAGCAATCCACCATTAATTTGTCTATATTTTTTTTGATCATTTCCAGGATAGCCGCCAGTCCAACCACCACCATTACCATTAGTCAGATCTGACACAATCGGTAATCTATAACCTGGTAAGCTTGTGCAATAACTTAAAGCATTATTATACTTGTTCTCGATTGTATCTCGACCATTCCTATCAGTTTGGGGAATAAACCAGTGGCGCAATTTGAATCGATAAATTGGAATAGTCTTCCCTGGATCAGCATAAATGGTAAATTGTGTTGGCACAAAACTCATTTTAGATGAAGGAGAATTAGAGTTTGGGCCTTTTAACTTCACTACGGGTACCCCATCACCCTTTGCACTGAATTCTAAATCAACATTAGAATTGCTGGGCTCTTTGGTATAACTAAGTTGGCGATAACTTTTCAACCCCGCTACAATCAATCTAAAATTAAGATCATTGGCGCCCGTTGCAGGAAAGTTAGATTCTGGATCATTAACATTTTGGACTAAAAAAGCACTTTTATCTGAATCCCATTGACCAGAAACACCGTTATTTTGTGTTAATGTTCTCGGTTGAACAAAACAAGTATAAATGGTACTAGAACCAACAGTGAGAATATAATTATCGTCTAAATCACTAAATTTTGTTGTATTTGGAACACCATATTGAGTTTGAATGCTACTGTTTTCAATTTTTAACTTGATATTATACGGCGCCAAACACTTATCAATA
>NZ_JAFNNA010000003.1:0-244679 GCF_026536965.1 Gilliamella sp. B2911
AATAACTGTCTCTGACATATTCAAATGAATCTTCAGTGTCACTTATCAAGACTTAATTTTTTGAGTCCGTAGACTTTTAATTTTTCGTCTCGCAAGTGCCCACACAGATTGTCTGTTTCTTCTTTTTAAAGAGCTGACAGCTTTAAATTTAACTAAACATTTTGTTGTTTTAGTTTGCTGTCTCAAGGGTTGCGTATGTTACTCACTTCACATGTTTACGTCAACCCCTATTTTGCAAAATTTGCTTTTTTTGGATTAAGTGATTGCTTTTTACACAAAGCAACGTCTTATAGGGTTATTTTTAACTGTTTTACGATAGCATCGGCTTTATTTATTGCTTCTTCCACTGTTACAGCACTAGCAAGTGCAACCCCCATTCTACGGCAACCTTCAACTTGTGGTTTGCCAAATAAACGTAAATCAGTATTTGGTTGACTTAATGCGTTATCTAAATTTGTGAACGATACCTGTTTTGATTCACCTTCAACCATTATGACCACAGATGCACTAGCGTGATATTGTTCAATAAGTGGAATAGGCAAGCCTAATATAGCTCTGGCATGTAAGGCAAACTCAGATAGATTCTGGGAAATTAAAGTTACCATTCCGGTATCATGAGGACGAGGCGATACTTCACTAAACCAAACTTTATCGCCTTTAACAAACAGTTCAACACCAAATAAACCGTGCCCGCCTAATGCTTGAGTTATTTTGGTTGCAATATCTTTTGCTTGCTCTAAAGCGTTACAAGACATTTGTTGAGGCTGCCAAGATTCCCGATAATCGCCTTTTTCCTGACGATGCCCAATCGGTTCACAATAAGAAACACCATTGATATGCCTAACTGTTAATAAGGTAATTTCGTAATCAAAGTCGATAAAACCTTCTATAATGACTTTACCGCCACCAGCTCGACCACCTTCTTGTGCATATTTCCAGGCTAATTGAAGATCAGCTTCACTGCGTAATAATGTTTGCCCTTTACCGGAAGAGCTCATCACTGGTTTAACTAAGCAGGGATAACCAATCTCTTTTACCGCATCTTTAAATTCTATTTCGGTTGAAGCAAACCGATAAGGTGAAGTTGGTAGATTTAGTTGCTCAGCAGCAAGGCGACGAATTCCTTCTCTATTCATGGTTAACGCGACTGCTTTTGCAGTAGGAATAACCGTAAATCCCTCTTGCTCTAACTCAACTAAAGTTTGCGTTGCAATGGCTTCAATTTCAGGAACAATAAAATCCGGTTTTTCCTGTTCAATAATTTTTCTCAGTTCATTACCATCTAGCATATTAATAATATGATAACGATGAGCAACTTGCATTGCTGGTGCATTAGCATAGCGATCAACAGCAATAACTTCACAACCAAACCTTTGTAGCTCTATCACAACTTCTTTAGCCAATTCACCTGCGCCACACAGCATAACTTTGGTTGAAGTGGGTGATAACGGCGTCCCTAATTTAGCCATAATGTCCTCATACTCAGTTAACTATTTTTAATATCCTAAAAATAAAAAATCGGGAAAACGCACCCGATTTTTTATTTACAATTACGCTTGATAAGGATCACGTAGAATCATGGTTTCACTACGATCCGGACCTGTTGATATAATATCAATTGGTGTTTCGGTTAATTCTTCAATTCGTTTGATATAGGATTTGGCTGCTTGTGGTAAAGCATCATAACTTTTAATACCAAACGTTGACTCGCTCCAACCAGGCATAGACTCATATACAGGTTTTACTAAACTCCAATCTTCAGCAGCAGCTGGTGCATTTTTGATGACATCACCATTTGGTAATTGATAACCAACACAGATTTTGACTTCTTTAAGACCATCTAAAACATCAAGTTTAGTTAAACAGAAACCAGAAACTGAATTTAGTTGTACGGCTTTTCGTACAGCAACCGCATCAAGCCAACCAGTACGACGACGACGACCAGTTGTTGCACCAAATTCATTACCTTGTTTGCAAAGATATTCACCCACATCATCAAATAATTCAGTTGGGAAAGGGCCTGCACCGACACGAGTAGAGTAAGCTTTAACAATACCTAAAACATAACCAACATAACGAGGACCAAAGCCTGATCCTGTTGCTACACCGCCAGCAGTAGTATTTGAAGAGGTAACAAAAGGATAAGTACCATGATCAATATCAAGTAAAGTACCTTGCGCCCCTTCAAACATGATTCTTTCGCCTTTTTTCCGAGCATCTTCTAATAGCGTCGGAATATCTGCAATCATAGCCACTAAAATATCTGCAATCGCTAATGTGTCATCAAGGACTTTTTGATAATCAACCGCTTCAACTTTATAGTAATTTACTAATTGAAAGTTGTGGTATTCCATAACTTCTTTCAATTTTTCAGCAAATGCTTGGCGATCACGTAAATCACCTACACGCAATCCACGACGAGCGACTTTATCTTCATATGCAGGACCGATACCTCGACCTGTGGTGCCTATCGCTTTATTACCACGTGCTTTTTCTCGAGCTTGGTCTAATGCTATATGATAAGGCAATATTAAAGGACATGATTCTGAAATTAGAAGTCTCTCTTTAACAGGGATACCATTTTCCTCAAGCTCTTTCATCTCCTTCATAAGAGCATCAGGACAAAGCACAACGCCATTTGCGATGATGCTAATGACATCATTACGTAAAATACCTGATGGAATTAAATGTAATACTGTTTTTTCACCATTAATAACTAAGGTATGGCCAGCATTATGTCCGCCTTGATAACGTACCACATATTTTGCTTTTTCTGTGAGTAAATCAACAACTTTTCCTTTGCCTTCATCACCCCATTGTGTACCTAGCACAACAACATTATTACTCATAGTTTATTTACTCATTGTATTATTTGTTAGACTTTAGTTTCATATATTGGAAAAATTCACTATCAGGACTAATGACCATAACATCATTACCTGTAAAACTTTGTTCATAAGCTTTCAAACTACGAATAAAACTAAAAAATTCAATATCTTTACCAAAAGCTTCTGCATAAAGTTTAGCTGCATTTGCATCACCTTCACCACGAATAGATCGAGCTTGGCGCTCAGCTTCCGATATTATTTTAGTTTTTTCAAATGTAGCTTTCGCTCTTATTTCTTCAGCTTTTTTAACACCTTCATATCGTTTTTCACGCGCAATAATATCACGTTCAGCTCGCATGTTAGCATAAATTGATCCTGACACTTCAGCAGGGAAATTGATTTGTTTGATTCGAACATCGATCACAACTACCCCAAAGGACCTCAAACTGGCTTTACTATTTTCAGGATCTTTTTTCGCATCATTGACCAATTTATCGATTGGTAAATTTTCTTCAACATCTTGCGGTGAACCATTTAATGCATCTTTAACACTTGCCATTAATGAATTTCTTGATTTGGTATCAGCATTAGTATCATTAATGATATCTCGGTTACTTAATTTACCTATTTCAGAACGCAAACGACCATTTAAACGAGCCAAGATTAAGTCATTAACATCATTACCACCAGCAATAGTTTCATAATAACGATTAAAATCTACAATTTTCCATTGCACAAAATAATCAACTATTAACTCTTTCTTATGAACGTTAAAAAAGCGCTTTTCGTTATTATTATTTGAGCTATTAGTGGTTTGTATTTTAGCGTCGATTATTTTAATGCTATCAACAAGAGGCATTTTAAAATGGAGACCCGGTTGAGATAACCCAATAATCTTATTAAAACGTAAAACCACACCACGCGTGCCTTCTTCAATCACATAAACACTTGAATAAAGCCCAACAATTAAAATTAAAACTATAGGAATCAATAATTTTCGCATTTTTCTCTCCTTATCGACCCATAGCTCGGTTACTTCGATTAATAGAACTATTATTTTGAGTTGCAGTGTTATGAGTGTTATCAGTTGTAGCGTTTTGTGCTTCATTGTTATTTTGAGAAGTACTATCAACTGTTTCTGAAGCTGCTGGCGGGTTGTTATTGCCATCACTACTTAAATTTGATAAGTTTGCGGATTCAGGTTCAATTTTATTTTTCATTAATTTTTCTAACGGCAATACCAATAAGTTTCCACTCTTATCATTAACAATCACTTTTTGGGTTTTAGTTAATACCTTTTCCATTGTTTCAATATATAAACGATCTTTAGTAATTTCAGGCGCTGCTTTATATTGTGGTAATAATTTTTCAAACCGTGCAACATCACCAGCTGCTTCTAATTCAACTTGTACTTTATAAGCATTTGCATCTTCTAAAATAGTGGCAGAACGACCTTCCGCTTGCTGAATTAACTGCACTTTATATGCTTCAGCTTTTTTTATTTCCCGCTCACTATCATTTTGAGCTCGAATAGCATCAGCATAAGCATCTTGCACTTCGACAGGAGGACGCGCTACTTGGAAATTAAGATCGACAATAGTAATACCCATATCATAATGAGAAATAACATTGATGAGTTCTTCTTTTGTACTGTTCTCTAGAACTGAGCGTCCATCTGAAATAATTGCATCAATATTAGAGCTCCCGATAGATGTTCTAAGCGCACTATCTGCTGCTTGACGTAAGCTATCTTCAACATTAGTTACATTAAATAAATATTTGATAGGATCACTAATTCGATATTGAACATTCATTTCAACAAAGACTAGATTTTCACCGTTATAACTAGTCGTTATAATATCACCCTGAACATTAAAGTTATAAGTTCCTTGGGTATCTACTTTATAAACTGTATCAATAAATGCTGGATTCCAATTTAAACCAGGTTGGATAATTTCAGGTTGAACTTGTCCAAAACGAGTTATTACACCTCGTTGGTTTTGGTTGATGGTATAAAAACCACTTACCCCCCAAATCAAAGCAAGCACTAAAATCATCGACATAATAATTTTAGAAGAACTCAAGTTAATATCTGAGGAACCTCGATTATTACTTGATCCACCTTTTTTTAAGAGATCTTTAATTTGATCAAATATTCCTCCCGACGAAGAATTGGAAGGTTTTTTGTTATTTCCCCATGGGTCGTTATCTTGTCCGTTATTGCCGGGCTGATTCCACGCCATATTTTATATGCTCCATTTAACAATTAGTTGTTATTTTGCGTATTGATTAAGTATAACAGATCTGGCTCTTGTTTACAGAGGCGATTCCATTCAATTAAAGGTATTCTTATATTTAGGTGAAAACTCCCATCATCTTCAATGACTTCATTCTCCACTGCATTTAATTTATATAGCCGACTTCTAAGCTTAGCTAAATAAGGAGGTAAGTTTAATTGGCAAACTTGAATTTGCCCAGAGAGCCTCTCTTTTAATGCGGTAAATAAAAGATCTAATCCTAAACTATTTTGAGCTGAAATCCAAACGCGAATTGGTACACCATTTTCGTCCCGATCAATACTCGGTTCCTTACCTTCTATTAAATCAATTTTATTCATCACTAACAAAGTAGGAATATCATGTGCATCAATTTCCAGTAATACCTCATCAACGGCATGAATATTATCTAATATATTAGGATCAGCTGCATCAACAACATGTAATAGTAGTGATGCTTCCTGTGTTTCTAATAAAGTTGCTTTAAAAGCAGCAATAAGATCATGCGGTAAATGACGTATAAATCCGACTGTATCAGCTAAAACAACCTCTCCAACATCTTCAACATTAATGCGTCTTAAAGTCGGATCTAGCGTCGCAAACAATTGATCGGCAGCATAAACTTCAGCATTAGTTAATGCATTAAAGAGAGTCGATTTACCAGCATTTGTATAACCAACTAATGATACCGTTGATAAATCTGCTTTACTTCTAGATTGACGATTTTGATTGCGCTGTTTTTCAACTTTAGCAAGTCTTGATAAAATTAATTGAATACGATGGCGAATTAATCTTCTATCAGTTTCTAACTGAGTTTCACCAGGTCCACGAAGGCCAATTCCACCTTTTTGGCGTTCTAAATGAGTCCAACCACGAACTAATCGAGTAGATAAATATTGCAATTGTGCTAATTCAACTTGTAATTTACCTTCATGTGTTCTAGCGCGCTGAGCAAAAATATCGAGAATTAATCCAGTTCTATCTACTACGCGACATTCACATAATTGCTCAAGATTGCGTTCTTGGGTCGGTGTTAAAGTATGATTAACTAAAATGACTGAAGCATTAAGTTCTTTTACTTTATCGGCGATTTCTAATGCTTTTCCTTCACCAATAAAATATTTAGCTTGTGGGGACTTTTTTGAGGTTGTCACAATATCGAGAATTTCAATTTGAGCAGAAGAAACAAGCACTTCAAACTCTTTTAAATCCTCGATATCGCTTTCTTGAGGGAAGAATACATGGACTAATAAGGCAGATTCACCACCTTTATATCGCTCAAACAATCACATTCTCCACCCAACTAATTAGCTTTCGCTGTCCTCTTCAGGTTGTGATATCAATCCAGAAATTGGTCTTGATGGTACCACAGTTGAGATAGCGTGCTTATATACCATTTGGCTAACAGTATTTTTTAATAAAATAACAAACTGATCAAATGATTCAATTTGTCCTTGTAATTTAATACCGTTAACTAAATAAATAGATACAGGAATATGCTCGCGACGAAGCAAATTTAAATAAGGATCTTGTAATGACTGCCCTTTTGACATGAGTTTATCCTTTAAGATGAAATAAAAATATAAAGATAAAATAAGTTTACAATCAACATAATAATTTAATTGATCGCAATATAAAATACTTATGTAGTATTTACCAAAATAACATAAAAAACTCAGCTCTTAAACTAATCAACAGTAATTTATGCACAAATAACTAAAAATTTAATAAATTAACGAAATTTATACAAACAAGTAACCTTAATCGTTAAGAAAAGTAGAAATTTTTTTAAGAAATGAAAAAATTTAGCGTATTATAATAACCAATAGAAAAAATACCAAAAACTATTACTACTATTTGTAACTTAAAAAATCTGATTAAGAACTGAATCTATATTATCATTATTTAACCATGTTATCGATTGTTTCCAACCTCTAAGCCATGTAATTTGCCTTTTTGCTAATTGGCGAGTAGCACAAATTCCTTTAAAAACCATTTCATCATAACTAGTATCGCCATTTAAATATTCCCACATTTGACGATACCCTACGCAACGTATAGAAGGTAGATTTAAATGAAGATCGGGGCGCTGCATAAGTTTTTTTACTTCATCTTCAAAGCCTTGATCTAGCATTTGTAAAAAGCGTTGTTCAATTCGTTGATGTAATTCTGCTCTATCTTCCGGCATGATAGCTAATTGCATAATATCATAAGGTAATGCATCACCACTTTCTTTAGTTAATTCAGTTAAACTTTTACCAGTAATAAGATAAACCTCTAATGCTCGATTAAGGCGTTGTGGATCATTGGGATGGATTCGCTGAGCTGATACAGGATCAACTTTTTTTAACTCCTCATGAATCGCTTGCCAACCTAATCGATTTGCTTTTTCCTCAATTTGATCTCGAATATCACTATTTGCCGCTGGAAGAGGAGAAAGTCCTTCGATTAACGCCTTAAAATACAACATTGTTCCACCAACTAATAATGGCGTTCGGCCATTACTTAATGATTTTTCAATTTCTACAATCGCATCATGCCTAAAGTTAGCAGCAGAATAACTTTCTGCAGGGTCACAAATATCAATAAGTTTATGTGGATATTTAAGTTGTTCTTCTTTAGTTGGTTTTGCACTGCCAATATCCATACCTCGATAAATAAGTGCGGAATCAACACTAATAATATCTATAGGATACTTGTCGTAAAGCGCCATGGCATAAGCAGTTTTACCCGATGCGGTTGGCCCCATTAACGAAATAATTTTTGGTTTATTCATGATAAAATTGATTGTGAAAAAGATTGAAGATCAATCGGATATAAAAAGCTATCTTGTTGTAATAAATTAATATCTATCTGTTCTAATTGTACTAATAACTCGATAGCTTTAGTTACATTCCAATTTTCAACAGAATCATCTCCACAATTTTCAACCAACCAAGCTATAATTTGCGTTGGATCGAGCACATCCTTACCGGATGATAAAAGAAACGAAATTAAAGTTGGTAATAATTTTTGCCAATTTGTAGTTCTTAACATTTTTGGCACATTATGCAAATGCAATTTTGCTTTATCAATATAAAAATCAAAGCCTAAAAACTTCAATTGTTCTTGATAATCATTTAATACTTTTTGTTCTTTCTTATTAATCAAAATTGTCAATGGAATGAGTAATCTTTCTGACTCGTTAGATAATAATTTAACTGAATTTACTTTCTGTTGAGCAACCGACAACTTCATTAACATGAACTTTTGTTGATTATTTTCTGATTTTTCAATTAAGGCTATATCTGGTTGAATAACCGTTAATACTTTACCAAATTGTATTAGTGAAGATCTATCAATTTGCTGATGTAGTGATTGCAAAGGTACATTTCGTTTAGGAAACAATCCCTCAATAACCGCTTGTTGTGGTGCAGTTATAGAACTATCATCATCCGATAATTCAAAAGATTTTAAGAGCGTTTTTTCTATTGCTCCTTTTAACTTAGTATCAACCAATTGCCCATATAGTCTATTTTCTTTAACATGATTAATAGCTTTTTTAGGTAATGCGCTAGTTGGTGAATAAGTTTTATTCTCAGTTTTATTATTAAAAATATTCTCACCAGCTGCTTGTCGATTCGGCATCATTAGCACATTTTCGTCATTGGCAAGTTGTTGGTTTGACTCAAGCGCCATGACAATAGCTTGATAAACAAAGTCATGCACCAATCTTGCTTCATGAAAACGCACTTCATGCTTAGCTGGGTGAACATTCACATCAATTTGTTTAGGGTCGATCTGTAAAAAAATGACATAACTCTGTTGTTCATTAGTCCGGCTACTATAAGCTTGACGCAAAGCATGATTAATTAATTTATCTTTTATTACTCGCCCATTAACATAAAAATATTGCAACTCACTCACTTCACTGCTACTTACCCATCCTTGGATGAATAAATCATTATGTTGCCAATCTAATTTTATTGCTTTTTGAACAAATGTACGTCCACAAACTAATTCAACACGTTTTTCAAGAAGTGATTCTCGATACTGTTTGACGAGTTTCCCATTGTGCTGCAAATTAAAAGTAATATCAGGTCTAGCAAGTGCAATTCGACGAACAAACTCCTCAATATGCATAAATTCTGTTTTATCAGTTTTAAGAAAGCGACGTCTAGCAGGCGTATTGTAAAACAGATCAAGAACTTCAACCGTCGTTCCAACAGGATGTGCAGCCGGTTTAATTGTTGGTTTCATTTCACGACCTTCAGCATAAACTTGCCATGCTTCAGACTGATCAGCTGTGCGTGAAGTTAAGGTTAACCGAGCAACAGAACTGATACTTGCCAGCGCTTCACCACGAAACCCCAAACTCATTATGGTATCTAAATCATCCAACGTATTAATTTTGCTGGTTGCATGGCGAGCTAAAGCTAATGCCAATTCATCTTTAGCAATACCATTACCATTATCACGAATACGAATTAATTTACTGCCACCTTGTTCAACATCAATATCAATTTGAGTACTACCAGCATCAATGCTGTTTTCAACTAACTCTTTGATCACCGATACTGGTCGTTCAACCACTTCACCAGCAGCGATTTGGTTAGCTAATTGAGGAGATAATATATGAATAGCCATTAATGCTGTTTTCCAAATTTAGGGTTCTGTTTGACATAATTTTTTATACCTTGATAAATCAATTTAGCAATTTTATCTTGGTGGGCATTACTTGCTAACAAACTTTCTTCAGTTTCGTTAGTAATAAATCCAACTTCAATTAATATTGAAGGGATATCAGGTGAACGCAATACACCTAAACTTGCATGTTCAGGCCTATTCTTATGCAATTTAATAACACCTTTCATCTCTTTTAAAACCTGAGTTGCTAATTCATAGCCAACCTGCTGTGAATATGAAAACTGTAAATCTAATACTGCTTGGCTTAAATTTTGGTCATGATCATCACTTAATGCATCACCAGCACCGCCTAATAGTTGAGATTGCTTTTCATCTTGTTCAAGCCAGCGCCCCAATTCTGTATCCGCTCGCTTAGTAGATAATACCCAAACTGATGCACCAGACGCGCTGCGATTAGGTGCGGCATCTGCATGGATAGAAATTAATAAGTTTGCTTTACTTTTACGGGCAATATCAGAACGTTGAGGTACAGAAATAAAATTGTCCGTGCTACGTGTTAATACGCCTTTGAAGTTAGGATCTTTATTCAATAAATTAGTTAATTTTTTTGCTATCGAAATGGTGACATTTTTTTCGTATAACTTGTTTTTACCAACGGCACCAGAATCCTTACCACCATGACCAGCATCAACAGCAATAACGACTTGTGAAGCATAAACTGAGCCACAAAGCAGTAATAATATAAAAAAAGTGAGTATTTTTTTCATTTTTTTCGCTAATTTTATTGGTTAATAATAGCTTGCCCTTTTTCACTGTTTGCTTGCAAACAAACTGTACGTTCAAGCGCCAAATAAGCCAAATGAATTTCAATATCGGCAGGAGGTAAAATACCTTCAGCCTGCATAGGCCACTCAATTAAACAAATTGATTTCGATGAAAAATATTCACGAATCCCCATAAACTCTAACTCTTCTGGATCAGCTAATCGATATAAGTCAAAGTGATATACTGAAAACAGATCAAATTGATAAGGTTCAACAAGAGTATAAGTCGGACTTTTAACATTTCCGACATGCCCGAGCTGCTGCAAAAAGCCACGGCTAAACGTTGTTTTACCAGCACCAAGATCGCCTATCAGATAGATAACAATTGCACTATCATGATTAGACAAATATTTTAAACACTGCTCAGCCAATTGTTGACCAAACAAAATTGTTTCTTGTTCATTGGCTAAAATAATAGGTTTCATGACGAATTCTTTGCTCAATAAATAGTCCTTATTATATACTAATAAAGATGTACCAAGTAAAATTAACTCTAATTTATATCAAAAAAAGTTGAGGAACGGGGTTTTTGAAGGGTAATTTAAAGGTAAAAGGAACAAATGTTACATACCATCACAACAAATAACCAATCAACAATTGATCCAACGCTAATTTCAGCGCAAGATGCAGTACTTTTCTGGCAAAATGGCGTAATTATAGCTTGTCAAAATAATCCCATATTGAAGGCTATTTTACAAAATACCCAAAATTGTTTTGTGCTTGATAATGATATTAATGCTCGTAGTTTAGCTTCACTAATAGATCCAAGAGTAAAAATAATCAGTATGCAGCAGGTTGTTGATTTAACTGTTAACTATTTCCCACAAATGAATTGGGAGTAATTTGACTAATTATCTTAAACCAGTATTTATCTTAATATCACTGCTACCATCTTCAATTTGCAAATAGGCTTACCTCAGTTTAATATAATTTTTAACAATAGTTGGTAAACATACAAAATTTAATGGCAAACTTATTAAGTCTTTTAGAAATCAATTCATTATTAAAAAAAGGTGAAGTGGTTGCTTATCCAACTGAAGCTGTTTTTGGTTTAGGTTGTGATCCCGATTGTGAATCAGCAGTTTTTAAATTATTAAAATTAAAACAACGTTCAGTTGAAAAAGGTTTAATTTTAATTGCGAGTCACTATGAACAACTGATCCCTTATATTGATCAATCGGCTTTGACTCAAGTTCAAAAACAGATGGCTATTGATAGTTGGCCCGGTCCTAATACTTGGGTTTTTCCGAAAAATGTTAATACACCAAATTTTTTGAGCGGAAAATATCATTCTATCGCCGTTCGCGTTACTGATCATCCATTAGTATGTAAACTTTGTGATTTATTTGGTAAGCCATTAGTTTCGACCAGTGCCAACCTTTCTGGTCATCAATCTTGTAAAACAGCAATAGAAGTTGCAAACCAATTTGGTCAATTTTTTCCAATTTTAGATGGTAAAACCGGTGAGCGTTCACAACCATCAATCATCCGGGATGTCCAAACTGGTACTATCATTCGACAAGGATAATATTATGCAAAATTTATACATTGGCGTAATGTCAGGTACCAGTATGGATGGTGTTGATATTGCATTAGTTGATATTACTGATGGGAATATTACTTCGATTGCTAGTGATTGCTACCCAATGCCAACTGAAATTAAAAGCCAATTATTAACGCTTTGTAATAGTAAGCAAACTACATTACAAGCGCTCGGTGAGCTTGATCACCAACTTGGTATGCTTTACGCAAAAAGCATTGATCAGTTTATAAAGCAAAATCATATTGATAAAAAACAAGTTAAAGCCATTGGTTGCCATGGGCAAACTATTTATCATTCTCCTAATAGCCAACATCCCTTTACTATGCAAATTGGTGATGCCAATATCATTGCTGCTAAAACAGGCATTACAACAATTGCTGATTTTCGTCGTAAAGATATGGCTTATGGTGGCCAAGGAGCACCATTAGTTCCGGCCTTTCACAAAGCGATATTCTTAAATCCGTCAATTAACTGTGTTGTTTTAAATATTGGTGGTATTAGCAATATTTCCGTTCTAATACCAGGCCAACCTGTAATTGGTTATGACACTGGGCCAGGCAATGTTTTACTTGATAGTTGGATAAATAAAAATCTAGGGAAAAACTACGATAAAGACGGCTTATGGGCTAAATTAGGAAAAGTTGATCAAAGTTTATTAAATACGTTATGTAATGAAAATTATTTTCAACTACCAGCCCCAAAAAGTACTGGTAGAGAATTATTTAACTTAACTTGGCTTAACCAAAAACTCAGTAACTTCAATCTAAACGCTCAAGATATTCAAGCAACACTCGTTGAATTTACTGCTACCACTGTTGCTCATGAGATTAATAAATTATCAATAAATGCTCATTTACCTTGTCAATTGCTAGTTTGTGGCGGAGGAGCAAAAAATCCTCTGATTATGAAACGATTGTCAGCATTATTACCAAAATGGGAAGTTTTGACCACAGATGTGAAAGGGGTAAGCAGTGACGATATGGAAGCGATTGCTTTCGCTTGGCTTGCATATTGTAGGATGAATAATATTCCATCTAATATTCCAGAAGTAACTGGAGCAAACCAAGCGGTAAGCTTAGGAGTTATTTATCAATAATAACCTTTAATCTGATAATTTTGATTGCTTATTATAACCAATTAGTTCAGATATTTTAGCGGCAGCTTGGCTAATTTCACCGACAAGTTTAGCTTCATCTTCTGCTGTATTACATCTAAAGATAGAGGTAGATAAACTTAAAGCTGCAATAATATTACCTAAACGATTATAAATTGGCACTGCAAAACAACGTAAACCAAGCTCTGATTCTTCATCATCTTTGCCATAACCTAAACGTTTAACTTCATCAAGTTCAGCAAAAAATGCCTCTTTATTAGTGATTGTTTTAGGTGTGTATTGAACAAAATTAATACCGTTTACTAAACTTTTTTTGCTTTCATCATCTAACCAAGCCAATAAAACCTTACCTAATCCGCTGGCATGTACAGTTGCTTGATTACCAATTTTAGAGGTTAAACAAAGACTATACTGTTCAGATGCCACTTTATTAATATAAATAATTTGGTCACCTTCACGAACGGCTAAATGGATCGTTTCTTTAGTTTTATCCCTTAGCTTTCTCATTTCTAAATCAGCAATAGCTAAAAAGTTTTGGTGATAAAGTACACGGTTGCCTAAATCAAGTAATTTTAAATTAAGAGAATATTTATCTGAATCTTCTTCTTGATTAACATAACCTAATGATTTCATGGTTTGTAAAAAACGATAGGCTGTGCTTTTGGGCATCATTACTTTTTGCGATAATTCTGATATAGCAATGTCTTTAGATTCGGATAAAGCTTCTAAAATTCCGAAAACTTTTAAAACCGAAGCAACCGATTCTGGTGAGCTATCATTCATTATTAGCACATCTCCTTACTAAAAATTAGTCATTATTCTATTATTAAATGATCAACTAGAACAAATCAAAATTATCGAAAGTATATCATAATTAATAATGAACTAGCTATTTTATAAAAAATCTAATCTTTGAGGAGTAAACATATCAAGCAAAACGCCAGCTTGTTTGCAAACACAACCATGTTCAATATTGGGTTTTTTATATAATGTATCACCAGCACGAACAATCTTAGTCTCATCACCGATAGTAAATTCAAATTCACCAGACAAAACATAGGTTAGTTGTTCATGTGGATGATGATGCATCGCACCAATTGCGCCAGTTTCAAAATGAACTTCAACCGCCATCATATTACCATCATGAGCTAAAATTTTACGTTTAACCCCATTTCCTAAATCAATTAATTCAATATCTGAATTAAAACAAAACATGACATTACTCCTAAATTTATAAAAAAACAGAGATAATAAATAATATCCTTTTATTTTATTATCTCTTAAATTATCTAATTTTTAACCTTATTTTATTAAGGTTGTTTACCGATATAAGCTAAAATACCACCATCAACATAAAGAATATGGCCGTTAACAAAATTTGATGCTTCCGATGCTAAAAATACGGCTGCACCAGCTAAATCATCAGGAGTCCCCCATCGGCCTGCCGGTGTTTTAGCAATAATGAACTGATCAAATGGGTGACGAGAACCATCTGCTTGTTTTTCACGTAATGGCGCAGTTTGAGGAGTGGCAATATAACCAGGACCAATACCGTTACATTGAATATTGGCATGACCAAATTCAGAACAGATATTTTTGGTTAACATTTTTAAACCACCTTTAGCCGATGCATAACCAACAACCGTTTCACGGCCAAGTTCACTCATCATTGAACAGATGTTGATAATTTTGCCACTTCCTTTTTTGATCATTGAAGGAAGGACTGCTTTTGCCATAATAAATTGACCTGTTAAGTCGATATCAATAATTTTACGATAATCAGCCGCACTTGTTTCAAGCATTGATTTACGTTGAATAATACCAGCATTGTTGACTAAAATATCAATCACACCATGTTCTTTTTCAATTTGAGCAATCGATTTTTCAACAGCAGCTTCATCCGTAATATCAAATAGATAGCCATGGGCATCAATACCAGCTGCTTTATAAGCATCAAGTCCTTTTTGTAAATTTTCAGGCACGACATCATTAAATACGATTTTCGCTCCGGCACCGGCTAATGATTTTGCTATCTCAAAACCGATGCCATAAGAAGCGCCCGTTACCAGCGCTATTTTATTGTTGAGTGAAAATTTATTTAAAATCGACATAATTATATTCTCCGTTATAGTTATGATAGACAAAAAGGTCTATCACATTTCTTCTAATATGTTAGCTGGCACTTTGGTTAAATAAAGTGCAGGTTCATCTTGTGCATCACATGAATATAAAACGTATTTATTATCAGGTGAAAATGATGGATGAGGGTGAGTAACTTGACGATCACCATCTAAAACTCGCCATGTACTATTATGCTTAACCAACTTATGAGCTGTTTTTGTTTTAGGTGCTAAAATATAAAGCCATGGATCATTTTCAATTTTATAGCCACTTGTATCAATTACATCTACAGGACTGCCTGTTCCATCACCAATATAAAGTGTGCCATCAAAATTACTCATTAAGTGCGAACAAGCTGGCATCTCCATGATTTCTTTATCTTCATCAGTTACCGGATTATAAAGACGAATATATCGTTCTTGTTGCCCTTTCATATAAGATACATAAGCTAATCCAGAACCATCTGGAACCCAAAATTCATGAGTGCAACTTTCACCAGGTAAATTATCATGCGCTTTTCGTTCATTTTTACCATCACGATCAACCAACCAAATTCTTGCATCAACTAAATCATGAGGACCTTCATGGCAAAATGCGATAGTTTTATCATCAAAAGGTCTAAAAATTGGGTGACCTAGCCATACATTCTGATCAATAACTGTTTTAGCTACACCTGTTTCTATATCAATCTTGATTAAACGGCAGTGTGGATTCTTATCATAAAATGCTTTAAATATTGTCCAATCGGTAAGTGGCGTCCAATCTTTTTTATCAATTTCAATTCCAACAATTTCATTACAATCACTATTAGCAACCCATGTGCCATAACCAACCCATTCATCAGGAACAGTATAAACATTTTTTTCTTCTAACGTTTCAAGATTAACTTGTTGTAAGTTGCGTTCATTTTTAACATAGTATAAAAATTTATCATCTGGTGATAAAAAACCACCAAAAGTATTATCGCCAGGTCCTTCAGTAAGTTGTTTTGCTGTTTGTTTTTCAATATCGAGTAAATAATAGTTACGATGAGTATCAAATTCACCAGCAAAAAGTAATTTTTGACCATCATTGGTAAAACATTTTTGATAAAAATAATTACGGTGGCATAAAATACCTTCTGGCGTTAACCGAATAATTTCATTTTTTGAATCTTCATCTGTAAATGATGAATATGATAGCCTTACGATATTCCCCTTAGCCATATGAACTCCCTGAATATAAATATAATTAAATGTTTAAAAGATTTTCATTTATTAAATATAGTAATATAAAAATTAAGACGTTTTTGTGACTTTCATCACATTGCAATAAATTTATTAAAACATCGTTTTATTTTAGTTAAAAAAATTGATATATTTTTGGGTAGGATTATAATGAAAACGAAATGTACTAATATGCAATTAGTTATTATTTCTATCAAAATAGAGGAAAATCATGAAAATAGCACTAATGAACGAATTTAGCCAAGCTGCTAAAAATCCAATTATTTTAAATGAATTAAAAAACGCAACTGAGAAATATGGACATACTGTTTTTAACGTTGGCATGGATGGCGACAATGATAAAAAATTAACTTATGTTCATTTAGGTATTATTAGCGCTATTTTATTAAACAGTAAAGCCGTTGATTTTGTTATCACAGGTTGTGGAACAGGACAAGGCGCATTAATGGCGTTAAATGCATTCCCTGGTGTTAACTGTGGTTATTGTATTGAACCTACTGATGCTTATTTATTTGCACAAGTAAATAATGGTAATGCGCTATCACTTGCTTTTGCTAAAGGCTTTGGTTGGGGTGCAGAACTCAATGCTCGTTATATTTTTGAAAAAGCATTTGATGGCGAAAAAGGATTGGGTTATCCACCTGAGCGTCGTGAATCTCAAAATGCTAATGCTGTAATTTTAAATGATATGAAAAATGCAGCAGGAAAAAGTTTAATTGATGCATTGAAATCAATTGATCAATCATTACTTAAAGATGCGATCAGAGGTGAGCGTTTCCAAAAATGTTTATTTGAAAATAGTCAAGATCCTGAAATAACCAATTACATCAAAAGTTTAGTAGCTTAATTTAGAGTTTACTACATCCTTCAATTTTGTGCCATTTCAACTTAACTGGTGAAATGGCTCAAATCACTATTTTTAATCGTTTCTAACTTAATAGAATAAATTCTAATGTATTTTTCATTAACAAATGATTAAACCAATTTAATTTAAAAATGGAGGAATGAGATTGCTGATTGAAAAGATTAAAAGTGCTAAATCTTACTAGATCTAGCACTCTATTATTTTAATTATTTAGCTTTATTTTTTTCGATTAGCGTTTTTAGCTCTTTTGGTAACACTATATTACCGTTTTTATCTCGAGTGATTTTAAAGTCACTATTTCCTTTCCATAATTGATTGCTGGTTACAGATTTAAAATCTTTACTTTTAATCTGTGGTCCAAATGAATCTTTTATCGCTGATTGCCAGCTATCACGAATAGAATAATTGTGTTCAAAAATGACCACTGGTTTTAAAAATTCATAAGGATTAGCACGTAAAATATAATTATACCTCGCACTATTGATCGAAATATTATTATTCATGATATAAGAACCAGTATTAAAATTATCAGTAAAGCCATCCATATTATTATTTAAGGAAATTGAATTGATAATTTTATGATTTACCGGTTGACCTTCTGCTCCTAATTTAAAGCCATTACCTATACTCCCTTTAGCAATATTGGGTTTTGAAAAAGGAAAACCGTTTGAATATGTAACAGAACTATCAATTAATACCGGATCATTTGGGCCATCTTCAATCTTGTTATAAAGATCAAAACCATCATCAGTATTATTATGAGCAATACACCCTCTAAATACATTCCCTTTACCAACACCCAATTTAGCGGCAAAACCATCAGCATTTTTACCTGATTTATCCATATTATTATAAGAATCAGAGTTAAGAATTAGGTTATAAGATGGCCAATAAATTCGATTTTGATTTTTCTTTTTAGCTGAGATTGCCAAACCGGTATCACTATTATTACGTGTAATAACTTGATCAATCACATTATGACTGCCGGAAATTCTTAAATAAGCTGGTTTATTATCTTTATCATCAATATTTCCATCAAAGATAACCTGCTTAATAGCCCAATAGTTGCTATCTAAATTAAACGTAGTGTTAATAAAAATCGCTTTATGCTTATTAATGGCTTGTATGGTTTTTAATTTACCGGGTAATCCACTTAATTGAGCCGGAAGAGTTATGCCGTCATAATAACCATCCATCAAATGAATAACACCGCCCGGTTCAACGCTATTAACAGCCGTTTCGAAATCAACCGGTGATTGTTTGGTACCTTTATTATCCTTTTTACCTTCTGGCGAAACAATAATATTAGATAAATTTTCAATCGATGATTTATTTAGATTAATTGTAAAAATTTGAGTATTATTTTTAGCATTATCAGTAAACTCAACAGTAAAGGTATTAGTTCCATCTTTTAGCTGAGCTGGAAACTGTAATAACTTACCAACTTCCGCATTCAACGTTTTATTAATTTCTTTAACAAATACGGTACCTGAAGTATTTGGGAAAAATTGTAATGTATAATTTTTACTATATACATCATTCGGTGATGATAAAATTAACGTTGGTTTAATATCAACAATTACCTCAGGTTTAGCGGGTAATTTATCATAATCAACCGTTATATCACTGAGGGTTAATTTAGAATTTTTGAACTCAACTTTTGCGTTTCTAGAAGCAAAAAAGCCGACATAAATATTTTTGTTATCTTGTTGATTTAAGAATCCCGAATAATCATTGGTTGCCCACTGTTTCTCTTCACCAGTCGCATTATTTTTCATCGATAAGATAAATTGATCTGCCGTTCTGGTCATTGTTAAATGCATACTTTTAACATCAACATAATTAACATTTTCAACATAACCAACTTTCTCAATTGATATGCCTTCATTACCCCATGCTTTTTTTACACCATCACGTACTAAGCCGGTTACTTTTACTAAATTATCATTTTTTTGATTTTGAGTAATTAATGCATTCATTATTACATTTGAAGCATTTGGAAACTCCTCATAACCAGCCGGCTGAGGATCACTTCTAGCTACGCCAATAGTATCACGAGCAAATAAACCCACCGCTTCTTGAGCGGCAGGCGTTTTTCCATCCACTTCAGGTCCTATTTGCTCTAAGGTAACATCGCTTTCTAAAGTAAAAGTTTGATTAACGGGTAATTGAGTATAAAAAACCACCATTCCATCATGCGAGTTAGCAATTTTACCGCCACGACTCTCTAAATAGAAATCTGACGGTAATTGATAAGGTTGATTTGGAACTAAATAATCTTTTTGACCAGCAATCCATGCATTATTGGTTCCCACTTTTTCAGGCTTGATAAGTGAGGCAAAATTTAAGTCAGTCGATTGGCCAAAAGCTATCGCTTTCCACTCTTGTGCAGAAGCTGCGCTAACATAAAGCGAAGACAGACAAAGTATTGAAGTTAATATTTTTTTCATTATGGGTCCTAACATTTTTGTTTATTTCAATAATTCTAAAGCTTTCCACTACCGACTAATCGTCCATAGTTTTTACTAAATTGCTTAATATCATCCACGCTATATTGATAAGGCACAGACCAATTCAAATTATCAACAAAACCACATGATGATAATTTCAACTTAGATTGATTAAATAGAGAATTATTATCCCGAAGGTTATCACCTTTAAACTGTTTAGCTACTTTGCAGTTATCTTTTAAACCATCAATCATAAATTGATTATTTTCCGAAAGCACACTACCTTTATAGCCTAAGCCAATAGAGTATTGATATGGGTATACAGTTTTAGATTTATTAACCGATCCTTTAAACAGGTTGTTATACATGTGGATTTTGCCAAACCTTACTCTTGGTGCGCGTTGAGTGATGTCTAAAAAAACATTATGATGAAGCGTGATATTTAACTTATTCTCATCCTGATCAGCATTTTTATCACTATGGCCAATTAACATAGTCTTATCATGGTTTTCAAATAGACAATAAGAGATAGTAATGAAATCACTACCACGCTTAATATCCAATAAACCATCATGTTGTACATATTTCCAGCCATCTTTTTCCTGGTACATATCATCGGTAAATTTACCATCAGTTAGAGTGACATGATCAATCCAAACATAAGTTGAGGTAATAATATTTATCCCATCCCATTCAGCATTCCATCCATCTCCCTCTTCAAATTTTGGCGCAACATCAATTGGTGCTTCAATTTTTAAATTTCGAATAATGACATTATTTACTTTAGACAACATAAGTGAACCATTGATAAAACCAGCATTATTACCAACACCAATTAATGTGGTGTCACTAGGAATTTTGATCAACGAACGAGATTTTTGATCATCAAAGTCTTTGTAAGGTTTGCCTTCACTAATATCTATAATCCCAGAGACTTGAATAATACGAGGCTGATTTTTATTGATCGCAATCGCATCTAAAAGATCTTTTTTGTTATTCACCATAAAGATCATTTTTTCATTTGCTTTAGCGCCACCGATCGTGCCCGTATTTGTCGCTAAATCATAACCACCAAAACCGTCTCTAGGTGCAACATCACGAGCTTCTCTAATTTTGATAGGGGACGGAGATAATGCATGACATTCAGCAATAGATGAATTAATTGCTAAAGGAACTAATAGCGCAATGATTAATTTTTTCATTTAACAAATACCTTTTTATTAGTTAATCTGAGTTTGATCGAAAGTAATTCCTTGCTGTAACCAAGGATCGTTGTTTATGGCATTAGCAATAATTTTGGCGATAGCTAATGCGCCTTTTTCTTGAAAATGCGTAGCATCAGGATTGTTAATCACGCCAGAAGTTTGATTTTTATAATAAGGATATTTAGGATCATTAGGATCCACAGCTAACCAGTAAGACTGCCAGTCATCTTTGTGTTGGTTGGCAAAATCAATACTAAATGACTCCAAATCAATTAAAGCAACTTGATTAACTTTTGCCGTATGTTTAATCGTATTCGAATAATCTCCCCAATAAGCAAAACCTGGTTTATTGGCGGTATAATGCGTATGACTAACAGGATTAGTATTTTGATAAGCAATGTTATTATTCTTATCTTTATAACGGGTGACTGGTGTCATTAAAATTGGCGTCATATCCAACGCTTTTGCCACAGCGAGATAACCTTCTAAAGAGGATTGGAATGACATATTTTCTTGCGTTGATGGATACTGTTTTTGGTTATTATCATCATTAGGATAAGTGCATAAATTAGCAACATCCACTTTACCTCGTTTCGGATTGTTACCGTTACATTTTTCATCATTATGTCCAAAAGCGATGATCATATAATCGCCTTTTTTCATTAAAGGGATCAGTAAATCGAACCATCCTTCAGTTTTGAAACTACGGCTTGAACGGCCTGACTGTGCGCCATTGATGACAACCGTATCAGCCTTATCATCAATAAACTGATCAAAAACTTGGCCCCATCCCATTCTTGGATAAACTTTTTTATCATAGTTGGACGCAGTCGAATCACCTAAAATAAAAATACGTTGCTTAGCATTTATATTTCTTTCTTTTTGCTTAACTGCCTGATCATAATCAAAAGGTGAATCTTGGCTAATGGGTCTTAAACGCATATCAAACAATACAGTACCACTTACTTTACCAGTAGAAGAATCGTATCCACGATTAAAGTACATTACATTAAGTAGCTTGTTAATATCTGGATTTTCGGTGGTAAGTGGATCAAAAGAATTAGCAATAATACCTACTTGGCGTAATGCTTTATCAAACAGCAAATGATAATTTTTATAAGCATGGCTTAATGCAGCATCATCTATTGAAAAAGATAATTGATTATCAGTAAATTGTTCTGGGCCTAGAAGATTGATTTGTTTAGCTAGTTCACTAGTTAAAAAATCAGTTAATGGATTAATATTAACAGTATTTTTTTCATCTTTTTGTAAGGTATGAACGTATGAAACCAAACAATTACCGTTACACATTTGCCCTTCATCCGCTTTTCGGGCAAGTGAGTTTTCATTACTAAAAACAATTAGTGGTGGAGTCAGTTCAGAAACATCTTGTTGATAAAACCCATCGCTATTAGTCGCCGTTTTTAAAATTTTATTATTCACATCACGGACTATCACCGATGAAACAACTGGTTTATTAACATAAACATAACCTTGTATTACAGTACTTGCCAATACTTGATTGATTGAAGTGACAACCAATAAAAATCCGAAAAAAATTTTCTTTATCATTTTTTCACCACTAACTGTTTTTAACACTTTTATCGATTAAAATAAATAAGATAATCCTAGTGCTAACTTAGCTTCCCTTGCGTCAGAATGAACACTTTTTGCCACATCTTCTGCAGCAAAGTTAACTTGCCAAACTTTGGTTGCTTGCCAATTTATATCCAGTTCTTGTTGATAATCATGCTTTTTATCATTGTGTAATACATAGTTCCCTTTTAAGTATGAGAAGCGATAGCCAATGTTCCAATCAGGAGTTAGATTAATATCAGTACCTATATCAAAACGATTGCGCGCTCGATTATCGACATAACCTTGAACACTATCTTCGCGTTTACTTCTTGAAACTTTGCGATATTCAAATCGATATTGGCCATAAAAAGATAGATCATCACTTTGTAACCAAGTCAATTTTAAAGCGGGAGAATAACGAACACCTGGACGTTGTGAATCACTTACATCACCTAACTGATAATGGGGTAAGTTTTCTTTACTTTTAGCTTTATAACCACCACCTGAATAGAATCTAACTTCCATATTTGGTGTTAGTACCCAATTATCAGCTAAATAAAAATTGTAACCTCCATAAATTTGATAATGACTAGAAACAATATCATCAAAGAATAATCTATTTTTTAATTGGTTATAGGTATTTACACTTAGACCAACATAGCCTTTCTTATCAAAATCTGTATAAAGACCAAAACTATCACCATGGTAATGTGAAGTTAAACCATAATGATGCGCATATTTGAAATAGGTTTTATAAGCGAAATTAGAATCTTTGCTATTTGATTGACCGAATGCGTAATTGAAACCAACTTTAAACTTAGCTTGTCGAGTATTTGTGGTTTTATTTTTCGATACATCAGAAATGGAAAAATAAGGACGGAACAATTTTGAATAATTATAGGTAATTTTAAATTCTTGCTCATAATCAGTTTTTTTATTGTTATAAGCTTTATATTCATTTTTAGAAAAACCTTTTTTCAAGGCTTTATAAGAATTGTTAGTATAATCACCAAAATAATAGTTAAAGGTATAGGCAAAGTTAAATGCTTTTATACCAGAATACATTAATGCCCAATCTAAACGATTCCTTCCTGTATTACTACTAGCAACATATTTAACTTGTTTGCCAGCTATTTTGGCTCTTTTATAACGTTCAGCGTGAGATATTTTTTTCCATTCATAGCGATATCGAAAACTTGTTGACCAATCACTATTAATTTTATAACTATATTTCAATCCTGGTTGATAAAGAGTTGAATCTTTGCTGAAACCTAATTCTAATGATGGAATAATCGATCCCCAGCCATCATCAAGCGTAAATGTTTTTTGAATAACAACACCACCCGATCCACCTTGCATATCATCATATAAAACATCACGTTTGTTTCCACCACCCTCAGTAACACCAAATTTAAATTCATATTGCCAACTATCGTCAGTTTTATGAATTAACTTAATTGTATCCCCATGAATCCTATCCATAGATTTCCAGTTATGTTCATATTGAAAAGTTGTTTGACCAGCAAAAGAATAAATAGGAAAGGTAGACAGAAACATTAAAAGCGGTATTTTTTTTAATTTAAATTGACTCATTATTGTTTTCCTAAATTTTTAAATTTATTTTTGAAATACTGTTTTATATTTTTTATTATTTTATTAATTTTTTCTGTTAATAAGATCACAGTTTCAGAAAACAATTCAAAAAAAACAATAACTACATGATATATTTAATTTTTATTTAAAATAATATTAATATATATACCTTAAAAATCAAAATAATTTGTTACCAACGTCACATTTCTAAAAAAAAATTAAAATTAATTTGTATAAATTTAGTATTATTTCAATAATAATTTTAAAACAGTATTTCATAATTATTAAAGGAAATAGATTTATGGCTGATAATCAGAAAAAAATAACCACACTCACTCGATTTTCGTATGGTAGTGGTAATTTGATAGGAAGTGGTGCTCTAGCAATTAGTGCCGCTTGGTTACTATACTTTTATACAACATTTTGTGGACTTTCGGCATTTCAAGCAACGTTAATTTTTTCTATAGCTACCTATTTAGATGTAATTTTAAATCCACTAATGGGTTTTATTACTGATAACTTTAACCATACAAAACTTGGACGTCGATTTGGTCGCCGTCGATTCTTCATCCTATTTGCTATTCCATGTATGATTATTTACCCATTACTTTGGGTAGATGGGATGAATTTCTGGTACTACTTAACTACTTATATTTTATTTGAATTCATCTATACCATGATTATGATTCCATATAATACTTTACCGGTAGAGATGACTAAAAACTTCGATCAAAGAACTTACCTAGCTGGTTCCAAAGCGATGTTTGGTAAAGTAGCAAACTTCTTAGCTGCAGCTATTCCTGGTGTATTTTTCTATCTATTTGATGGTAAAGACTCTCCACTACCATTCTTATTAACAGGTATTACTTATGCATCTATTATGGCGATAGCACTAATTTTTCTTTATTTTAATAGCTGGGAAAAATCAGTTGATGAAATTGAAGATGAAACAACTTCTGGCCTTTGGGAAAGTATTGTTAAATTATTTTCAGATGTTTTTTCAACTTTCCGTTTAAAAACTTTTAGAAACCATTTAGGTATGTATCTATTTGGCTTTGGTGCTGAATGGTTATTTGCGGCAACATTTACTTATTTCGTAGTATTTAACTTAGGCCAACCAAAAACCTTTGTCTCGCAAATGAACAGTTTAAGTAGTATCTGCCAATTAATCTCAACCGCCTTTTTCATGGCTTGGTGTGTAAAACGTGGATTCAAAAGACCATTTGTTATTGCAATATTGATAGTAATATCTTCGGTAATCGGCTATATCGGTGTCTACTACTTTAATATGCCTCATGTTACATGGATTGTAATTGGTATTACTATTTGGTTTGGATTAGGAACGGGTGGTGTTTATTATATTCCTTGGAGTGTATACACATTTTTAGCAGATATCGATGAAGTACTAACAGGAAGACGTCGCGAAGGTATTTATGCTGGTGCTATGACCATGGCCGGTAAATTAATGCGTGCAACTATCGTCTTTGTCTTAGGTATTGTATTGAAATATTCTGGTTTTGTGTCTGGCGTAGATGCTGTTCAACCAGAGAGTGCCGTTACTGCAATTAACTTAGTATTAATCTTCGGTGTGTGTGGAATGGCACTATTAGGTATCTTCTTCACATATCGTATGAAATTAGATAAATCGACTCATGCACTTATTATTCAAGAACTTGATAGATTAAAAAATGGTGGCAAAAAACAAGATGCAACACCAGAAATAAGAAGTTTAGTTAAAGAGTTAACAGGCTTTGAGTATGACAACTGTTTTGGTAATAATAATGTAGGCTTTAAACAACACCACTAAACAAAAGTAATATAATTAAACTTAAAATCATCTAATCTAAACAATTAGATGATTTTTTTATATTAAATTAATCCAAACTTTTTCAATGCTTTCGCTATGCCATCATTATTATTGGTATCAGTGACATATTCAGCTTTTTCTTTTAGCTGATCAACCGCATTGCTCATTGCTACAGGATGGTCAACGGTTAGGAACATTTCAAAATCATTCATACCATCACCAAAGGCATAAGTAGGTACGTCATTAAAACCTTTAGTTTTTAATAATTCTTTAATGCCATTACCTTTAGAACCGCCATGATTAAAAACATCAACACAATAATGTGTATTACGGATAAACGTCAATTCAGGAAAAACTTCTCTATAAGGTGATTCGCCTTGTTCACAAAGCAGTAATAACATTTGAATCGGTTCTTTTAAGTAAATTTGATCATCAACAGGAGGTACTTGTTGTTTTAAAGAAGTATAGAATTTTTGAGCAGGAAGACTATTTTCACTCACTCGCATAGTCTTATAGCTATAGAAAGATAATGGAATATTCATCTTTTCTCTTGAATATTCATATAATCGAGTAATGAGATTTTTATCAATATTGTTTGTGAAAACGACCTCTTTTTCATAAATAACTACTTGGCCATTCATACCAATAATAGAATCTATACCAGTATCCCTCATCAAATCAACCGCTTCAGGTGGTGTTCTACCAGTTGCAATTATTGGTACAATATTATTTTGTTTTAGTTTTCTAATTGCATCATAAGAACTAGGTAACACATCTATATCTTTATTAAATAAGGTTCCATCTAAATCGAAAAAAACAATAGCTTCAGGTTTCTTTTTCATTTCATAAATCCAAAATATGTTTAATAAAAGGAATGGTTAATTTGCGTTGTTGAGCTAACGTAGCTACTTCAAACTCTTCCATTAAAGAAAATAAAGTTCGCATATCGCGATTAACACGTTTTAACAAAAATAATCCAACTTCCGTTGATAGTTCAAATCCACTTAGCTTAGCCCTAAGTTGTAAAGCTTTTAGTTTATCCTCATCACTTAACTCTTTTAACTGATAAACTTGCCCCCACGTTAACCTTGATACCAAATCAGGTAGTATAAAAGGAACTTGTTTTGGAGGAGCACTGGCAGTTATCAATAATTTACTAACGTTTTTTTCGGTTAAACGATTAAAAAGATCAAATATTGCTTCTTCCCAATCACGATGACCTGCTATCGCATCAATATCATCTAAACAAACCAAATCATAATTATCTAAACCTTGTAAAATCTCAGGTACAAGTAGAACATGTTGTTTTAAAGGAATATAGCTTGCTAACTTATTTTGACATGAAGCATGTAATAGATGAGTACGACCAGCGGCACTTGCTGACCATATATAAAAGACGTTGAAGCCTTCCTTATCAAGTAAGGTTTGCAAAGATTCAAACAATAATTGATTATTACCTACATAAAAACTATCAAATGTTTCGTTATTAGGTAATATAAAAGGTAAAGGCAACTGTGAAAGAGTAATAAAATAACCTCACAATAAAAATATAATCTTACTAAGTATAAATTTGCTTTTACAAAAATCAATCACTTTTACAGCAAACAAATAAGTTAACGAAAGTAACTATCAAAAATTAATATATCAATCCTAAAAAACTAAATAATAACCTAATTAAAAATTCATTTAGATATAGAAATTAATCCATTTTATTATTATCTAATACTTAAAAAAATATTTTAACCTTTTCCTAAATAGCTTTTAATAAGTACTATTATTTTAAGTGATGATGGTACTGCCACCTCACAGCACTTCCGAATTAAAAGAAATAAATACCTATAATCCTACTTTTAAACATTAGTTATATTAGCTTTCTACTAAAAACACCAATATCTTTTAGAAAAATCTCTTTTTCAGGTATTTTAAAAAATTAATAAAATGATAATTAATTACCCTATTCTTAGGTATTTTTAAAATTTAAATTAATAAAATTAATGTCGCTAAGTATGATCAAAGATCATATTTCGAACTTTATAATGATCATTAAAACTCATAATTACATTTTTATTGATCATAATATTTAAGATGTATAACTTTTTTAACCAAAATGATCTAAATAATTAAGATTAAATTATAGACAATAAAAGATAAAATTTAAGCAAACAAATTTATTTTTTGTGGATAACTCTGTGATAAACCCACTATATAAGCTGTTATAATCATATTAATAACCTTAAAAGGAAAAAAGGTTGTGGATAAAAATAAGAGTTATAAACAGGATTAACTAAAAAAAGATCCGATCAATTAACAGCATTAGACGATCATTAAGATCCTATAAAATAATCATAAAAAAGAGTTATCAACAAAAATGATCCAAACTAATAATAGTAAAAATAAAAAAGATCACAAAAAGATCTTATTTAATTTAAATGATGATCAAAATAGATCATTTGACGTAATAAAAAAGATGAGTAAAATTCCTTACGCTAAATAAAACCAAATCACCTGATCAAAATAATGATCATCTATCTGTAAAATAAAAAACGAGGCTTTATATGTTTTATCCAGATCTTTTTGATGTCATCGTCGTTGGTGGTGGCCATGCCGGAACAGAAGCAGCAATGGCATCAGCAAGAATGGGCCGAAAAACATTACTTTTAACCCATAATATCAATACGTTAGGACAAATGTCATGTAACCCTGCTATTGGTGGTATTGGTAAGGGACATTTAGTAAAAGAAATTGATGCAATGGGTGGATTAATGGCACATGCTATTGATCTTTCTGGGATCCAATTTAGGATCTTAAACAGCAGCAAAGGTCCTGCTGTAAGAGCAACACGAGCTCAAGCGGATCGATCTTTATATCGTAAAGTAATACGAACAACCCTTGAAAACCAAGAAAACTTAATGTTATTTCAACAATCAGTTGAAGACGTGATCATTGAAAACGATCAGATCACGGGTGTGGTTACACAAATGGGTGTTTCATTTAAAGCAAGATCTGTTGTATTAACTACTGGCACTTTCTTAGATGGCAAGATCCATATAGGACTTGATAATTATAGTGGTGGTAGAACGGGTGATCCTGCTTCGATAGGTCTTTCCAAATCGTTGCATCAATACCCATTTAGAATGGGTCGTTTAAAAACAGGAACGCCACCTCGTATCGATGCTAGAACCATAGATTTTTCTAAATTAGGTACACAATACGGTGATGATCCTGTGCCTGTATTTTCATTTTTAGGTGATGCTAAACAGCATCCTAGACAGATTCCTTGTTATATAACAAGTACTAATGAAACCACACATGATATTATTCGAAACAGCTTAGATCGTAGCCCTATGTATACAGGTGTTATTGAAGGTGTAGGTCCACGATATTGTCCATCAATCGAAGATAAAATAATGCGTTTTGCTGATCGTAACTCGCACCAGATCTATTTAGAACCGGAAGGTTTAGACAGTAATGAAATTTATCCAAATGGAATATCAACAAGTTTACCTTTTGACACACAATTAGCTTTTGTTCGCAGTATGAAAGGACTAGAAAATGCCAATATAGTCAGACCAGGTTATGCGATTGAATATGATTACTTTGATCCTCGTGATCTCAAACCAACTCTTGAAAGTAAAGTGATCAAAGGCTTGTTTTTAGCAGGACAGATCAATGGTACTACAGGTTATGAAGAAGCCGCTGCTCAAGGTATGCTGGCAGGATTAAATGCAGCTCGTTTTGTTTATGATCAAGATCAATGGTATCCAACGCGTGAACAAGCTTATTTAGGGGTTTTGGTTGATGATCTTTGTACTTTAGGTACTAATGAACCTTATCGTATGTTTACTTCACGAGCTGAATATCGCTTAATGTTACGTGAAGATAATGCAGATATTCGTTTAACAGAAATTGGACGACAACTTGGAATGGTTGATGATTACCGTTGGCAACGTTTTAACGAAAAATTTGAAGCTATTGAACAAGAAAGAGCACGTCTTCGTGACATTTGGGTTCATCCTCACATTGAAACAATTGATGAAGTTAATGCGGTATTAAGCGCTAACCTTACCAAAGAAGCCAATGGAGAAGAGCTGCTTAAACGCCCTGAAATGAGCTACAAAACTCTACAATCCCTGTCTTTATTTGCACCAGGGCTAAGTGATGATCAAGCAGCAGAACAAGTTGAAATTCAAGTTAAGTATGACGGCTATATAAAACTACAAATTGAAGAAATAGAAAGACAAAAACGAAATGAGGAAACTCTTATACCTGAGCATATAGATTATGCTGAAATATCAGGGTTATCTAACGAAGTTGTTGCTAAATTAAAACAACATAAGCCGGTTTCAATTGGTCAAGCTTCACGTATTTCAGGTATTACACCAGCTGCAATTTCAATGTTATTAGTTTATTTAAAAAAGAAGAACTATGTTAAAAAAGAAACTCATTAATCTTATTGATCAAACGGATCTTTCAATCAATTGTCAGCAAATTGATCAACTGATCAATTACGTTGAAATGCTTAATAAATGGAATAAAGCTTACAACCTAACAGCGGTACGTGATCCTAATGAAATGTTAATAAAACATATTATGGATAGCTTAGTTGTTTCACCTTATTTAGTTGGTAGCACGTTTATTGATGTAGGTACAGGCCCTGGATTACCAGGGATTCCTTTAGCAATTATCAATCCAGACAAACAATTTGATCTCGTTGACAGTTTAGGTAAGAGGGTTCGTTTTTTAAAGCAAGTTCAATTTGAATTAAAGCTACCAAATATTCAACCAATTCAAAGCCGTATTGAAGAATATAATCAAAAAAAATTTGATGGGGTAATAAGCCGAGCATTTGCTTCTTTACAAGATATGTTAACCTGGTGTAAACATCTTCCTAATGAACAAGGATTATTTTATGCGTTAAAAGGCAGTGATCTTGATCCGATCCCTGAAGGATTTACGCTTAAACAAGATATAAAACTTACCATACCTGAATTGAATGCTGAAAGACGATTAATGATCATTGAATAAAAAACAAATTGATCTAATCACTTTTTAGATCAATTTTTACGTCTTTTCAAATAATCCTTAATACCATCAACTATGGCTTTAGAAACTTGATTTTGGAAGGCTACTGTTTTAAGTTTTTGCTCTTCAGCTATATTACTAATAAAGGCTGTTTCAACTAAAACTGATGGAATATCTGGTGCTTTTAACACTGCAAAACCTGCTTTTTCTATCGATGGTTTATGTAATTTATTCACATTTTTCATTCGATTTAAAATAGCACTTCCTAATAATACACCATTAGAAAGGGTTGTTTTTTGCACTAAATCTAAAATAGTGTTATCTAAATATTTATCACCACTTCGGCTAACACCACCTATTTGGTCTGCATCATTTTGAGTTTGCGCTAAATAACTTGCAGCAGAACTACTAGCTCCACGTGTTGATAAAGCAAATACAGATGACCCTCTAACAGATCGACTCGCAAAAGCATCAGCATGGATAGAGACAAATAGATCCGCATGTAAAGATCTCGCTTTCGCTACTCGAACTTTTAATGGAATAAAAACATCTTCATTACGAGTCATATAAACTTTTATATTTGGTTCTTTTTTTAGCAAACTATATGTTCGTCTGGCAATTTGCAAAACAATATCTTTTTCTCGTGTTCTTTTGTAGCCAATCGCACCAGGATCCTCACCACCATGACCAGGATCGAGCATAACAATAACAGGCGAGTTTTTATTTTTATTCGTTGGCGATTTTATTTGCGCTTGTTTTTTATTTAGATCCCCTTTTTGATACTCTTCTAAAAGAGCAAGTAAAGGATCATCATTAGCTGTAGCCGGTTTAGACGGATAAAGATCAACGACTAATCGATGTTTAAATTCAGCAATCGGTGGTAATGTAAATGTATTAGGATCAATACCCTGTTTTAATTCGATCATAATACGTACAGTTTTAGGATCTAACTGTAATGCACGTATAGATTTAATAAAAGGATCACGGCTTAAAACTTTTGTCGAAACGGCTTTTAATATTGGATTTAAATTGAGATTATCAATATCAATCACCATACGATCAGGGTTATATAATTGTGCGCTTTTATAATTAAGCTTAACGTTTGATTCTAACGTTATTCGTGTATAGGTTGATGAAGGCCAAACACGCACAGCCACAACTTGAGCCATTGCCGCAGCAAAGCCAACTCGTGTAACAGATAATAGACAAGTAGCAATAATGCCTTTGATCAAAAAGCGCTTTGTTGGACTAAAAGTTTTCGACATACCTAGACACTTTTATATTAGTAATATTAATAGGCCAAGAATAATAGCATAAAATAAAACGATATTAAAAAGAATGATTATCATAATCAGTTGTTTTTTCGATAGATTAATTACTAATTAGACATTATTTTCTAAATAAAGCATATAAATATAGTTTTTTATATTAATTATAGACCCTACAATCACAAAGGATTACAATATGGCACGCTAAAATCACGGATTTAAACCCGTTTTCATTTTAACAATTAAATATAGCTGAGTTATTGATGAGCAAAAAATTACATATCAAAACTTGGGGTTGCCAAATGAATGAATATGATTCAACAAAAATGGCAGATCTCCTTGAATCCACCCATGGTTTAACTTTAACAGAAAATGCCGAAGAAGCAGATATTTTACTATTAAATACTTGCTCTATTCGAGAAAAAGCCCAAGAAAAAGTCTTTCATCAACTAGGCCGTTGGAAAAATTTAAAACAACATAACCCTGATATCATCATTGGTGTAGGTGGTTGCGTAGCATCACAAGAAGGTGCACATATCCGTAAGCGTGCTCCTTTTGTTGATATTATTTTTGGACCACAAACTTTTCATCGTTTACCCGAGATGATTGAACAAATTCGTAGTGGTAATGGCCATCATGTGGTTGATGTTAGTTTTCCTGAAATTGAAAAATTTGACCGTTTACCCGAACCTCGCAGTGAAGGTCCAACAGCTTTTGTTTCAATTATGGAAGGATGTAATAAATACTGTACTTATTGTGTGGTACCTTACACCCGTGGTGAAGAGGTGAGCCGACCTTGTGATGATGTAATTTATGAAATAGCTCAACTTGCTGAACAAGGTGTACGCGAAGTTAATTTACTGGGTCAAAATGTAAATGCTTATCGAGGGCCAACTTTCGATGGTGATATTTGTTCTTTCGCTGAACTACTACGCTTAGTTGCTGCTATTGATGGTATTGATCGCATTCGCTTTACAACCAGCCATCCAATTGAATTTACTGATGATATCATCGATGTATATCGTGATACGCCAGAACTGGTTAACTTTTTACATTTGCCGGTACAAAGTGGTTCTGACCGAGTGTTAAATTTAATGAAACGCACTCATACAGCAATTGAATATAAATCAATCATTCGCAAATTACGCAAAGTTCGTCCTGACATTCAAATTAGTTCAGACTTTATTGTTGGATTCCCTGGTGAAACCCAAGAAGATTTTGAACAAACCATGAAACTCATTGCTGATGTTAATTTTGATTTAAGTTATAGCTTTGTCTATTCAGCACGACCAGGTACACCTGCTGCTGAAATGGAAGATAACGTTTCTGAAGAAGAGAAAAAACAAAGGCTCTATATTCTCCAAGAACGAATCAATCAACAAGCAATGCAATTTAGTCGTCGCATGTTAAATACTGTGCAACGTATTTTAGTTGAAGGCCCTTCTAAAAAGGATCTTATGGAATTAACTGGACGAACAGAAAATAATCGTATTGTTAATTTTGAAGGTAGTCCGGATATGATTGGTAAATTTGTTGATGTTGAAATTACCGATGTTTATCCTAACTCATTGCGTGGTAAAGTAGTAAGAACAGAGGATCAGATGAATTTACGTGTGAGCGAATCACCAATATCGGTCATCTCTCGTACCCGTAAAGAAAACGATTTAGGTGTGGCTATCTATCAACCATAATTAAATAATGATTGAAATAATAATATATAACATGTTGATAAATTTTGGCTCAAAAGAACGTGTTTAAAATAAACGATTTGGGGACATATCTTTGAATATTACGACATATGAAACAATGCTTGAACCAGCAGATAATCAGCGGCTTAATAGTCTTTGTGGTCCTTATGATGACAATATCAAACAACTTGAACGACGATTAGGATTAGAAATAAACCATCGGGGTAATCAATTTGCTATTACTGGCGATACAATTTGTGCAAAAGCGGCAACTGAGATTTTACAATCGCTGTATAAACAAACTAAAGTAAAAGACAGTATTGTCGATATAGAACCAGAGCAGATACATTTAGCTATTAAAGAATCAGGTGCGTTAGAAAAAGCTAATGAACACGCACCTAGTTATGTTGATCTGCATGGTAGCAAACAAGTGATGATAAAGACCAAGCGAGGAGTAATAAAACCCCGCACGCCTAATCAAGCACAATATATTGCTCATGTATTAGATTATGACATCTCTTTTGGTATCGGTCCTGCTGGTACAGGTAAAACCTATTTAGCTGTAGCTGCCGCAGTTGATGCACTTGAAAAACAACAAGTTAGACGAATTGTATTAACACGCCCTGCAGTTGAAGCCGGTGAAAAATTGGGTTTTTTACCAGGTGATTTAAGCCAAAAAGTCGATCCTTATTTGCGTCCGCTTTACGATGCTTTATTTGAAATGCTTGGTTTTGAAAAAGTCGAAAAACTAATTGAAAAAAGTGTGATTGAAGTTGCACCGTTAGCTTATATGCGTGGGCGTACACTCAATGATGCATTTATTATTCTTGATGAAAGCCAAAACACAACGATAGAACAAATGAAAATGTTTTTAACGCGCATTGGTTTTAATTCTAAAGCGGTAATAACGGGTGATATAACCCAAATAGATTTACCTCGTCATCAAAAATCTGGGTTACGTCACGCAATAGAAGTATTAAATGAAGTTGAAGATATTAGTTTTAATTTTTTCAAGAGTGAAGATGTAGTTCGCCATCCTGTGGTAGCTAGAATTGTTAATGCTTATGAAAAATGGGAACAAAAAGAACATCTATAAACAGAATTTAGAGGAGTTAGATTATCTCTATTTCAGGTAAAACAAAAAAAGGCTATATTCGCGATCACTCCGCAGAAACAAACTTATTTTTGCGTAGAGCACTGTTTGCATTTGTCGTAATTATACTACTAATTTTTGTATTATTAGCCAATTTAGCTGATTTGCAAATATCGAATTTTAGTTATTACAGCACCAAATCGAACAATAATCGTATTGAAATTATTCCTATTCCTCCAAGTCGCGGTATGATTTATGATCGTAATGGCACGCCATTAGCGATAAATAATATTACCTATCAACTTAATATTGTTCCTGACAAAACTAAAAACCTTAATGAGCAATTTGAACAATTAAAAAAGATTGTTGATTTAACTGATGAAGATATTGAAAACTTCCAAAAGGAGCGAAGAAATTATCGATCTCATCGTCCTGTACCACTTAAAGAAAACTTAACCGAAAAACAAATTGCTCGGTTTATTGTTGATCAGCATCGATTTCCTTTTGTATCGATTGTAAAAATTCAACATCGATATTATCCATACGGTGCTTCACTTACCCATATTCTTGGTTATATATCTAAAATAAACAGTCAAGATAAGCAACGTCTAGAAGAAGAAAATAAAGCTAGCAATTACGTGGCTACCTTTAATATTGGAAAAATGGGGATTGAACGATATTACGAAGATGTTTTACATGGCACGGCGGGTAACGAAAAGGTTGAAGTCAATAGCCGAGGTCGTATTGTTCGCTTACTTGAACAACATCCACCACAAGCGGGTGAAGATATCTATTTATCCATTAATCTCAAATTACAACTCTATATTGAATCACTGCTTGCTGGCCGTAAAGCATCGGTTGTTGCTATTAATCCAAATAATGGTGAAATATTAGCAATGGTATCAAGCCCAAGTTATGATTCAAACGACTTTGTAGGTGGTATTTCAAGTAAGAAATATAGTGAGTTACTTAATGATCCAAGTAAACCACTATTTAACCGTGCCTTGCTCGGTGCTTATCCCCCAGCTTCAACTGTTAAACCATTTATTTCGATAGCAGCATTAAGTGAAGGCGTTGTTTCACCAAAAAGTGTGGTTAACGATCCTGGTTGGTGGCAATTACCGGGTACTGAAAGACGTTATCGAGACTGGTTAAAATGGGGACATGGTCATGTCGATGTATTACGAGCGATAGAAGAATCAGTAGATACCTATTTTTACCAAGTTGCATATGACATGGGGATAGATCGCTTAAATTTATGGATGACTAAGTTTGGTTATGGCCAGCGAACAGGCATTGATATTTCGCCTAGTGAAGAGACACGAGCTGTCATGCCAAGTCGTGAATGGAAATTAAAACGCCATAAAAAATCTTGGTTACAAGGAGACACTATTCCTGTCGGTATAGGTCAAGGTTATTGGACAGCAACGCCAATGCAAATGGCTAAAGCATTAACTACACTAATTAATAATGGTAAAACCTATACACCACACTTTTTATTATATAAAAAGAGCGACATTATCAATACCAATCAAAATCAACCACTGATTGATCCATCAAAATATATTGAAAAAAACAGTCTTGTTGATGTTAATCCAACCTATTGGGCATTAGCAAAAGAAGGTATGCACCGAGTAATGTTTGGTGCTCGAGGCACCGCGCGTAAAGTTTATGCAGGCGCTAAATATCAAGCCGCGGGTAAATCAGGTACTGCTCAAGTTTATGGTTTAAAAGAAAACGAAACCTATAACGCACATAGAATACCTGAACATTTACGCGATCATGCTTTATTTATTGCTTACGCACCTTACGATAAACCGAAAATAGCCTTAGCGATTGTTCTAGAAAATGGGGGAGGAGGAAGCTCCAACGGTGGTGCAGTCGCACGTAAGATACTAGATTATTATCTTGAAGGTGATAACTCAACGGAATTAAACGATGAATCACCTAATACAGGACATGAAGATTAATGATGAATAATATTAAGAAATCTTTTTGGCAAAAGATACATATCGATCCGCTTTTTTGCTTATTTATCTCTTTACTACTTGGTTATAGTCTTTATATTCTATGGAGTGCTAGCGGCCAAGATATAGATATGATGCAAAAAAGAGTGATCCAAATATTACTTGGTTTTTTTGTGATGATTGTCTTTGCACAGTTTTCACCAAGAAGTTATGAACAGTGGGCACCTTATCTTTATATTGCCTGTATTTTTATATTACTATTGGTTGATATTTTTGGCTACACCAGTAAAGGCGCTCAACGCTGGTTAGACTTAGGAGTTATTCGTTTTCAACCCTCAGAAATTGCTAAAATTGCTGTTCCTTTAATGGTAGCTAAATTTATTCATCGTGATGGTTGCCCTCCACCACTAAAAACGACCTTACAAACATTAGCTATTATCGGTGTGCCAACACTATTGGTGGCAATGCAACCCGATTTGGGAACTGCTATTTTAATTGTCATGTCTGGTATTTTTATTATCTTTTTGGCTGGTATTAATTGGCGATTTATTCTTGTTGCTTTGATATTGTTGGCTATCTTTGTACCGATTATGTGGTTCTACTTAATGCACGATTATCAACGTGAACGAGTATTAACGCTAATTAATCCTGAACGTGACCCTAATGGTACTGGCTATCATATTCTTCAATCTAAAACAGCAATTGGATCAGGTGGAATATGGGGCAAAGGCTGGCTAGAAGGTACCCAGTCACAGTTAGAATTTTTACCTGAACGCCATACTGATTTCATTTTTTCAGTCATCGCAGAAGAGTTTGGCTTTATTGGCTCGATTATTTTGCTGGTCTTATTCTTATGCTTAATAATTAGAGGTTTGATTATTGCTTCTCAAGCACAAACGACTTTTGGCCGAATCCTTTCTGGTGGTTTAATTTTGGTCTTTTTTGTCTATGTATTTATTAATATCGGTATGGTCAGTGGAATATTGCCAGTAGTTGGTGTACCATTACCACTAATAAGTTATGGTGGCTCATCATTAGTCGTTTTAATGGCAAGTTTTGGCATTATGATGTCTATTCACACTCATCGATATATGTTATCTAAAAACATTTAACGGAATTTTTATAAATGAAAAAGAAATTTAAATTATCTTTTGGATTATTAGTGCTCGCAATATGTTCTTCTGCTTCTGCGGAAATGGCTTTTCCTATACCGGCTATTCCACAACTAGATGCTGAAGCGTATATTTTAATGGATGCCAAATCTGGCGAAATTTTAGCGCAATATAATGCGGAACAACAACGTGATCCAGCAAGTTTAACTAAAATGATGACAAGTTATGTTGTTGGTCAAGCCTTAGAATCAGGCCGAATTAAAAATGATGATATGGTATTAGTGAGTAAAGATGCTTGGGCAACAGGTAACCCAGTATTAAAAGGCTCATCATTAATGTTTTTAGAAGTCGGTAAGACTGTTTCGGTCTCTGATTTAAATAAAGGTATCATTATTCAATCGGGTAACGACGCATGTATTGCTATGGCTGAACATGTTGCAGGTAGCCAAGGTGCTTTCGTTAATTTGATGAATGAATATGCGAAAAAAATTGGATTACAACACACTCATTTTGAAACTGTGCACGGACTTGATGCACCGGGTCAATATACCACAGCTAAAGATATGGCGTTGTTAGGTCAGGCTTTAATCCGTGACTTACCAAAAGAATATGCAATTTATAAAGAAAAAGAATTTACCTACAATCTTTCTAAACCTCAAATGAATCGTAATGGATTACTTTGGGATACTACATTAAATGTAGATGGCATTAAAACTGGACATACTAACGCAGCCGGTTATAACCTTGTTGCTTCTGCTGTTGATGGTAATACACGTTTAATTTCAGCGGTATTGGGTGGTCGAACATTTAAAGGTCGTGAAGAAGAAAGTAAAAAATTACTTACGTGGGGATTCAGATTCTTTGAAACGGCAAATCCAGTAAAACCCAATGATCCACTCGCGATTGAGTCAATTTGGTATGGTGATGAAAATAAAGTTAAATTAGGTGCGATCAATGGCGCTTATATCACAGTGCCAAAAGGTCGTTCATCAGATGTTAAAGTGCAATATACCATTGATGATTACATTTATGCACCAATAACCAAAGGAACCGCGGTTGGTAAAATTCAATTTTTATTGGATGATAAAGTTATCAATGAACAATCTTTAGTTGCGCTTGAAAATATTGAGGAAACTGGATTCTTCGGCGGCATTTGGGATTGGATATGTTTACAATTCCATAAATTATTTAATTAATTTTTTCTTAATAACCGCTGTGTGACTTTTGTTTACGCAGCGGTTTTTTATTTTAAGCAAAATTTGATTTTATCAAGCATTAATTATCTCTAATTTAGGCGTTCAAAAACCCCGTTCCTCAACTTTTTTTACTAAGTAGATACATCAGCAAGATAGATTAAGATGCGAGAAATTGTTGAAAAGATCTGTTCTAAAATTGATTCGACAAACAATGGTAAAGCAGAAAATAGATACGATAACATCGTTAGCCCACATAATAATGTAAGCGGGTAGCCGACCACAAAAATTGATAGTTGTGGTGTAAATCTATTTAATAAGCCCAATGACAGATTAATAATAAGTAATAATGTCATTAATGGTAATGCCAACATAATACCGTTATTAAATAATAGACCCGTTATTTCGATTAAGGCTAAATAGCCGTTTTGTTTTAAAGGATAGACCGTAATAGGAATGATATCAAAACTGTTAGCTAATCCGTAAAGTAACCATAAATGACCATCTAAACTAAGAAATATCAACATAGCAATAATATTAATTAAACGTGATAATACCGAGGTTGATGGACCGCTGATAGGATCATAAAAAGTGGCCATTCCTAATCCCATTTGCATACTAATTAACTCCCCCGAAAATCTAACCGTCATAAAGGTAAGTTGTATTGCAAAACCAATTAGGATGCCAATCATGATTTGCTGAGCAATAATCCAGATGCCCATTAATGAATAAAGGGTAAGGTTGTCGTCTAACTTTGGTAAAGGTAACACAATGACAATAAGTATTGCTAAACCTATTTTTACACGGTTTGGTACTTCTTTTTCGCCAGTGATTGGTGCGACCATAATTAAAGCTAAAATACGAACAAAAGGGAGAAAACTTGATTGAACCCAAGCAAAAAAATCAATATTCAATAGATCGACAATAGCTAAATCCATTAAGGTTAACTTGTTAGGTTGGGAATGCTAGTGATGACAAGGCGAATATAGTCGATCATTGTGGTTAGCATTGATGGACCTAAAATAATTAATACTAGGATAACAGCCAAAATTTTTGGGATGAAAGATAACGTCATCTCATTAATTTGGGTTGCTGCTTGTAGTAAACTGATGATTAATCCTGTGACCAGTGCCGCTATTAATAAAGGACCAGCAAGCGATGCTGCAACCTTGATGGCTTGTATGGCGAAATGGCTAATATATTCAGATGGCATTATATTCCTTTACTTTAACTAAAAAAACTTTGTGCTAACGAGCCTAATAGTAAGTGCCAGCCATCAGCTAATACAAACAACATAATTTTAAATGGTAGAGATACCGTTGCGGGTGGGACCATCATCATCCCTAACGCCATTAAGGTACTGGCGACAACTAAATCAATTACTAAGAAAGGAATAAACAGTGTAAAGCCAATTTGAAAAGCGGTTTTGAGTTCACTAACGATAAAAGCCGGCACCAAAATTCGTAGTGGGATATCTTCACGAGTTTGAATTTCATTCGTATGAGACATATTTACAAATAACCCTAAATCGCTTTCACGAGTCTGAGAGAGCATAAATTCACGAAGCGGTTTTGTTGCTTCATTTAACCCTTCTTGCATGGTGATTTGTTGTTTCGAATAAGGTACATACGCCTCTTGATATATTTTATCGAGTGTTGGTGACATGATAAAAAATGTCATAAATAACGCAATGCCTATTATCACTTGATTAGGTGGTGCAGATTGTGTGCCAAGTGCACTTCGCAATAATCCTAATACAATAATGATCCGAGTAAAACTCGTCATTAGTAGTAGAATAATTGGGATAAAAGTGAGTAAAGTTAAAAAGACTAAGGTTTCAACAGGTAAAGACCAACTTTGTCCTTCTTGATAGGGTGTTTGAGAAACAATTGTTAATGGTGATAATTGAGCAAAACTACATTGACTAAAAAACAGTACGTTTAGCAAAATAATATGTATTAACCGCACTATCTTACCTCTTGTCTAACACAGATTGTAATATCTGATTAAACAGGTTACTTTTTGACAATTGCTCAACCTCAGCGGGCTCAGCTAATAACATTTCAGTGCGTTGTTCATTTATGGTGTGCAGTAATGTCATTTGTTGTGCAGTAACACCAACTACCAGTAATTGATGATCAACATAAACCAGAAGAATGCGCTCTTTAGCACTTATATTATAAGTTGCTTTAATATCAATGAATTGTTTCGTAGACTTTTTCCAACCAATTCGTTTTATTATCCATGCTAAAAATAAGATAACAGCAATTACACAAAAAAATGCCATGCCGATCTGGCTATATAGGCTTGATTCTACTGGAATGGCGGATAAATTTTGGTTCATGGTTATCTCATTTTTAACGGCTTAATCTACGAACACGTTCTGATGGAGTAATAATATCGGTAATTCGTACTCCATAATTATCTCCAACTACAACGATTTCACCTTGCGCAATTAAATAGCCATTAATAAGGATGTCTAAAGGTTCACCAGCTAAACCGTCTAAGGCTATAACTGAACCCTGAGTTAAATTTAAAAGATCTTTAATGGCCATTTTGGTTCGACCAAGTTCTACGCTTAGATTAACTGGAATATCTAGGATAAGGTTAATATCTTGCTTTTTTACGTCTGTTGGTTGTGGTGAAAGGGTTTCGAAAATAGCTTCTTTCATTATTGATTCATCACTAATATTTAGTTGGCTATCATCACTTGGTATATCACTCATTGAACACTCCTTCATTCAATTGTTCTAAAACTGGATTGCTTATCTGATCTACTTGGATTGCATATTGTTTATTTACGCTACCATAATGACCTTTTAATACTGGTACACCGCCAATGGTGACATCAAGGCTTGTTGGTTTTTCGATATCCAAAATATCACTGACTTTTAATGCTAATAATTTGGCAACAGTTGTTTGTATGTTTGTAAAGTTTGCGACTAACTCAACGGTTGATTGTTTAATACCACTCGTCAGTGAGCTCATCCACACGTTATCATCTTGGTGAGTTTGGTTTTCTATCGGTGGTTTAATTAATAGCTCTTTAATTGGTTCAACCATTGCATAAGGAATACATATGCAAAATGTTCCTTTAAAATTACCAATTTCGACTAAAAATGATGAAGTTAACACAACATCGTCAGGCGAGCTGGTAATGTTGGTAAATTTGCTTTCTACTTCAGAGCGGATGTATTCAGTTTCAATGTTGTATACGTCAATCCAGGAACTTTGATAAGTAGTTAATGCTAGACCTAATACTCGTCGAATAATCTCTTGCTCAGTATGAGTAAACTCTCGTCCTTCAGTATCAACATTAGTAGTATGGCCATCCCCACCAAAAAGAGTATCAACAACAATAAATACTAATTCAGGTGAAAATGAAAATAAGCAACTTCCCCGCAAAGGGTTAAGATGAACTAAATTTAAATGATTGGTTGCTGAAACATGTGAAAACTCTTTAAACGTTTGGGGTTCAATGGGTGAGGTTATAACATCAGTATTTCGGCGTAATAAATTAAATAATCCAATTCTAAATTGACGTGCAAAGCGTTCATTAATAATCTCTAACGCGGTTAGTCTTTCAGGGATAAAGCTATGTTTAACTGATATATCATAAGGCTTAACTTCAGTCCGTTTACTTTGTTGTAAATGATAATTTTGCTCAGCATCATTTTTTATGCTGGCTGAATTATTTTGTGAATGCAAAGATTCACTTTTATCGGTATTAGGTTGAAGCTTATCAGACATGATAATTACCTTACAATGAAATCAGTAAATAGAACTTCATCAATTTTTACTGAATGTTTTGCATCATATTGGCGAGATAATGCCATTTTTATCTGCTCTTGTAATTCAAGTTTGCCTGACTCTTTCTTTAAATTATTAACGTATTGTTTTGAAGTTAACAAAAGTACGTCACTTCTTACTTCAGGAAGATAATCTAATAAAACGGTTTTTTGTTCTTCATCAGCGACGCGTAACACCATACCTACGTATAGAATTTTATTGATTTCTAAATTTTCTTTAGATGGTGGAAGTGAAATTGTGAAAGGTTTTAATGTTAAAAAAACCGGTGATAACACTTCTGGTTCTACATGGGGCGTCGTTTTAGGAGAATCTTGTAACCATAAATAAGCAGCAAAACCTGTTGCTAAAAGGGTAATTAAAATAAGTACTAGATTTAAAATACTTATTTTTTTCTTGGTAGTTTGCATATTTATTATTGTCTCAATGAAAATTAATGAAATGTCTATTTAAATAGCCAAAAATTACCAAAATAATAAATCATGCTTTGAGAATTAATTGGAAGAATAGGCAGTAAAAATATGACCTATTCAACCTTTTTAATCTCTAGCTATCAAAACATGGTACTGTTTCAAATACTATTATTTAGGCAAAAATACTTAATCCTGATTGAACAATGTTTGATGGATGATCAAGTTCATGAAGTGTTTGATTTTTATCGTCCATTAATTGCTCTATTTCAAACTCTTGTTTATAAGGTGATGAGGAGTCATTCATCATTGAAAAATCACTAATATCGGTCTGCTCTAACATAATACCTTGTTCTTCCAATGAAGTTCTTAATTGAGGTAAAGCTGATTCTAACACGCTTTTAACCATATTATGTGCAACAGCCATGTGAAGGTTCATTTTGTCATCAACTATTGCCAATTTAATATGCAGTGAACCCAATTCTTCAGGGTGTAATTTGATTTCCGCATTTTGGATACCTTGACGACAAACGAGACTAATTTTTTCGTTTAATGTTTTTTGCCATTCAGTAATATCCATTGGCATAGGTAAATTTATATTTAACGTTTTTTGACTTTCAATTAATGGTGTTGATGTGGTTAATTGATTTGGGTTATGGACTAGTAATGTAGGTTCTTGTTCAAAGTAGTTAATATCAAAATTGGTGATAGGTAAATCGATATTATTATTTTGAATATTAGTAAGAGTTGGTAATGGTTGATTTGAGGTTTTAACTGAATTTATATTGGTTGATATATTATGTTCATCATTCGTTAGCAAACTCGTTTGTTTATTTGGCTTAATGATTACTTGTTCACTACTATTAATAATAGTTAGAATTTCTGCTGCTTTTTCATCTACATTGATATCATCAGAAACAGGTGCCTTTAAAAGTATATCATTAGCTGTAGTATTAATTTTTAATTCACGTATTGCTGGCTGTTCAGTATGCTCATTATTAATTATAGGCTGTTCATCGACTTGCAAAGTTAGTAGTGGTGTAAATAGTGTGAATAATTCATCACTATCTTCCTCTTCTTGATCATCTAATTGATGATCGAGTTTGTTCTCGAGAATATTAGCTTTGGTTAGGCTATTATTTTCGCCTTGTTTTTCATTAAACTGTAATAAAAGCTGAAAAAAATCGTCTTCAATAATTGATACTTCATTCAATTCTATAGGTGATATTAATGGGATATCACTAAATTGATTAATATTCATTCAACATTCTCCTTGCTAACTGCTGCTGTGCAAATTCATCGGTTAATTTTTGTTGTAAACGGCTTTGCTGTAGCAGTAGTTTTTTATCTTGTTTATCCAATAATGTGGTGTAAGTATTGAGACTTTTTTGTGATTGATTTAGCTCATTGGTGATCTGTTTTTGTTTAATTTCTAAAGTTAACAATAACTTTTTTTGTTGTGTGATCCCTTGCTCAATAGCAGTAATAAAAGCATTAAAATTGTTCAGTTCTGATCCTGTAATGCCAACTGATAACGCTTTATTTAAGCGCTGTTGGTACTCATTATAGTAATCATTTAATACATTTAGTTGTGATTGAGCATTACGCTTATTATCATGCGCATTTTTTAATTTAATCAATTTGTCGTCGACTGATTTTTCAGCTAACTTTTTTAATGTTAAAAAGGCAAATTTACCATTATATTGATTGGCCATTGTTCTTTCCTAAGTTTGAATCAACAATTCTTGCTAACTGTTGATAAGCGTCTTGATAACTACAATGTTCATAAATTCCTTGTTGTAAAAATTGTTGCATAGCAGGAAAAAGCGTTATTGCCTTATCTAATAAAGGATCGGTTCCTGCTACATAAGCCCCAACATTAATTAAGTCACGATTTCGTTGGAAACTTGAAAATAATTGCTTAAATAACCGTGATTTTTTTTCGTCTTTGGTTAGTTCTGTCATCACGCGACTTATTGATGCTTCAATATCAATAGCTGGATAATGACCTGATTCGGCAAGAGAACGGGATAAAACAATATGTCCGTCGAGAATTGCTCTAGCTGAGTCAGCGATAGGATCTTGCTGGTCATCACCTTCGGTTAGCACGGTATAAAAAGCGGTAATAGCGCCTTTGCCTTCTGCGTCATTACCGGCTCTTTCAACTAATGCTGGTAATTTTGCAAATACTGAAGGAGGATATCCTTTAGTCGCTGGTGGTTCACCGATCGCTAAGGCTATTTCACGTTGTGCCATGGCGTATCGTGTTAATGAATCCATAATGAGTAATACATTAAATCCTTGGTCACGAAATTTTTCAGCAATTTTAGTCGCGTAGGCTGCACCTTGTAGACGTAATAATGGCGATACATCAGCAGGCGCGGCAACAACAACAGATCGAGCTAAGCCCTCTTCACCTAAAATATTTTCAATAAAATCTTTTACTTCTCGACCTCGTTCACCGATTAAACCAACCACAATAATATCGGCTTTGGTGTATCTTGCCATCATGCCAAGTAAAACACTTTTACCAACGCCTGAACCTGCAAAAAGCCCCATTCGCTGACCTTGACCAACGGTTAATAATGCATTGATTGCACGAATGCCAACATCGAGAACTTGATGAATTGGTGTTCGGGTTAGCGGATTTAGTGTTTTATTAATTAATCCTTCATATTCGATATCTTCAGGTAATGGTTTGCCATCGAGAGGTTTTCCCATTGCATCGACAACTCGGCCTAATAACCCCATACCAATTGGTAAAACTTTGTGGCTAAAATGTGTTAAATCGTATTGTGATGTATAAACTCTTGCATCGAGTAATATACCGTCTGTTGATTCAAACGGCATGAGGTATAGTGTTTTTCCCTTAAAACCAATTACTTCACACTCAACAGCTTGGATTTTGCCATCTAATTGTCGTTCAACAAAACAGTTGGATCCTAATGGTAGTTTTAAACCAATAGCCTCTAGAACAAGACCAGACGCTTTAACCAATCGACCATATTGACGAATTAAAGATGCAGACTCTAATTTCTGTTTAGCACTATCAATTTTAGTTTCCCATTGTGTACAAAAACTCACCTTAACGCTCATCTCCATGCACTGTGTCTGAAATAATTTGCCAGTGATTGTTTATACTTGCGTCGATCTCATTTGTTTGAGTAAATATTTTGCAGCCACCTAATTCTATATTTGCATCGGTAATAAATTGCCATTCGTTTTTTAGTTGATCATCTAGTAGTGGTTCTAGCCATAAAAAATCATTCGGATTGATTCGAACCACTATCGGTGGGTTGGCAATTGCATTTTGTTCAATTAATGACTTGATCGAATGCATTAATTGTTTTTGTTTTAATTTGGATAACGAACCAACAGTTTTTTCAGCGGCAAGTAAAGCGAGATCAAATAGCTTCGGTACAATTTTTTCATCAATTTGATTAATTGACTGCTGAAAATGAATTGCTAGATTTTTGATGGATTCAACAGTATTTAATTTTTCTTCGTTTATCTGTTGTTCTATTTTCTCCAGGCCTTCTTGTTGGCCTATTGTTAACCCTTCCTCATACCCTGTTTGTTTACCAATATTGAAACCTTCTTCTTTACCTAGATTAAAGCCTTCTTGATAGGCTTCTTCTCGTGCTTGTTGTTTGATATTTTCAAGTTCTAGCGTTATTTCAGGGCTATTAATATCAATAAAATTGGTATCGGCCTCATCGACTATTTCAAGTTCTGGTTCACAATCTTCTAGCTCATCGGTTTGAGGAATGAGTGGTGATGATTCTGCTAAATCTTGAAAGTGTAATGGTTTCCAAGTTAAGGTATTAGCTTGATTATACATATTCATCATCACCGCTACTTAAGATCATCTCACCGGTTTCAGCTAAACGACGAGCAATAACCAAAATTTTCTTCTGTTCGGTTTCAACTTGTGACAAGCGCACTGGTGGTCTGTTTTCTAAATCTTCACGTAATATAGATGCGGCACGTTGCGACATATTCGATAATAATTTTTCCCGTAATGGTTCTGTCGCACCTTTCAGGGCAATAATTAAGGTTTCATTATCCACATCTTTGAGTAGACGTTGGATACTTCTATCATCTACATCAACCAGATTTTCGAATAAGAACATTTCATCAATGATTTTTTGAGCTAACTCATTGTCATAATCACGTAATGCATTGATAACCAATTCTTCTTGTTGTGATTTCATCAGGTTGATGATTTCTGCTGCGGTGCGGATACCACCCATATTATTAAGTTTAATATTTTGTCCATGTAGTAAAGTTGATAACGATGTTGATAAAACTTCTAGCGCTGAAGGCTCTACTCCACCGAAGGTTGCAATACGTAGCATTACATCATTACGCAGATCATCATCAAATAGATTTAATATTTCAGCAGCTAAGTCACGATTTAAGTGAACTAAAATTGTGGCGATAATTTGTGGATGCTCTTTCTTAACCAAATCAACAGCTCTGGCCGCATCAACAAAGTTAAGCATTTTTAAGCCATCGGTAGTATCTTCAATATCGGTATCTAATAGTTCATCAAGTAGACGGCTGGCTTTATCACTACCAATTGATTTTTCGAGAACTTTTCGTAGATAGCCATTAGTATCGGTATTTAATACGGCACAATCATCAAGTGTGGTTTGACACTCATTAAGAATATTTTTGAGTTGTTCTTGTGTTAATTGTGGCAATCCCATCATGGCACTACTAATTTGTTGTACCTCTTTATGGTCTAAAAATTGCATTACTTTTGCAGCTAATTCTTCACCTAAAATCATTAAAATTGTCGCTGCTTTTTGAGATTCACTTAAATTCATTACTCGGTGTCCTTCTTGTTCATCCAACCACGAATAATGAGAGCCATTACACGAGGATCTTTTTCGACAATTTTTCGGATGTATTGCTGTTGTTGCATATTATCTTCAAAAATTTTCTGTTGCAGTTTACTGTGTGCTTTATAATCAAGCTTATCTTCAGCGCCCATCGTGCCGTCAGATTTATCCGTATTGAGGTATTGTCTTTGAATCTTAATCCATACCGAACGCAGTACTTTTCGCCATGCATACCATATTATTAAGATATAAATTAGATATTTAATTGCCGTTTTCAGCATGTCGTAAACTTCATGTTTTTGTAAAAAGGTGATGGCGTCATTTTCATCATCTATTTGATCTGTAAATTTCAAATTTGCCACCGTTAATGAATCACCACGCAAGTCTGAAAATCCCATAGCTTGACGTGCTAGCGCCTCAATATGAGTAAGCTCTTCTTTATCGAGTTTTACCCATTTTTCGACCGCTTCATTTTTTTGATTTTCTTCATTTGACGATGCAACTTCATTGATTGTCGCAAATTTGTAATTAACTAGAACCGCGACAGATAAGCGCTTGATACGACCTTCAGGAATTTTGCTATGAATAATTTGACGATTAACTTCAAAGTTCAACGTATTATTGGATTGTAAATGATACATTTTTTGCTTGTCGTCTTTATCTTTTGCTTCATTCTCTCCATCAATTGGTGCACTTGGTGTTGGTACTGGTTGGTTAGATAAAGCCCCTGGTACACCACCAATAGCATTGCTTGATGCTAATTGACGGTTTTCAACTTGCTGCTTACTGCGAATGGTTTGATTGTTAACATCGCTATTAGGATCATAGATTTCGGATGTTGATTCCTGACGGCTAAAGTCAATGTCAGCATTAACTTGAACTTTAACATTTTGTTTACCTAAAATCGGTATAATGATTTTTTCTACGCGTTCACGCACCAAATTTTCGATTCGTTCACTATATTCTAATTGGGCAACATTAACGTTAGTATCGCGGTATTTTTCTCCAGTCAATAAATTACCGTTTTGATCGATGATAGTGACTTTATCCGCTTGTAATTCCGGCACACTACTTGAAATTAAGTGGATAATAGCGTCAATTTGACCTTGAGATAGCGAGCGACCAGGTAATAAAGTTAATGCGACTGATGCAGAAGGGAATTTTCTTTCTCTAACAAATAAAGAGGGTTTTGGCATAGCTAAATGCACTCTGGCATCATCAACACTACTAATGATTGAAATCGTTCTGGATAATTCGCCTTCTAATGCTCGTTGATAATTGATTTGTTCATTGAACTGGCTCATTCCAAAACTTTCTTTATCAAGCAGTTCAAAACCGATAGCACCGCCTTTAGGTAAACCTTGTTGAGCAATTCGTAGGCGAGTATCATAAATTTTATTTTCGGGAATTAAGATCGTTGTACCGGATGATGAAAACTTATAAGGAATATTCATCTTATCAAGTTGGCTAATGATTTCACCGCCATCTTTATCATTCAAATTACTAAATAGCACACCGTAATCATCACTCTTAAGCCATAAATAGGTGATACTACTTATAGCTATTACGATCACTCCTACAATAAGGAGCAGCATTTTTCGATTTTGTTTTAATTGATTGATAAATGGTAACTTATTCAATATTGATTCGCCTTTGTTACCTACTGACTGGCTATCCATATGTATCCTAATTCTAAACAGGTTAGATTAATTCTAGGGTCTATTATCTGTGTATTTATAAAAATCAATAGCTAAAAAAGCACATGCTTTACCCTTTAGTTATCGCTTTTAGATTGTTATCTTTGTGATAATTTAAGCGGTAATTTTATTAAGATGAATATAATTAATATGATGAACAGTATCGAGGCTTTTAATCCGGCAACTAAATTGGATTTTTCTTCGAATCAACAGGTAAGTAAAGAGCAAAATTTTGTTGCTGAATTAAAAATGGCATTAGATAAAATTAGCCAAACTCAAATTGAGGCAAGTAAGCAAGCTAAAGCTTTTGAAATGGGTGAACCTAATGTTTCATTAAATGAAGTAATGGTTAATATGCAAAAGTCTTCGGTTTCATTGCAATTTGGCGTGCAAGTTAGAAATAAGTTAGTAGCCGCGTATCAAGAAATCATGAATATGAATGTTTAATTTATTAATGATTCTATTTGTTTAAAAATCGTCATTCATTAGCTGCCAATTTTTATCAAAAATTGGTTTTCATCTATATTGTTAAAAAGTCAGCCTACTATTCACCTTTTATAACCTTAACAAGTTTAATTTAATAATAAAAAAAGTTTGAGGAGTGGGGTTTTTGGCACTTTAAAATCGCTAAAAACCCCGCTCCTCAATTATTTTTAGTCTATTTTTTTGATTACTTAGTGAATTATGTTAGGTTGGCAATTTTTTGGTAACTATCTATTTTAGTTTGATAATTAACCTGCTCGCCAATGAGTTTGGTAAGTTCACCATGCCGTAGATGTATTAATTGTTCTAATTGCTCTTGATAACCCAAAATATTATTGATATACATTCGAATAATATCTTGCTGAGGTAATGCTATAGTATCTGTAACATTTAGTTGGATATCTTTAGATAATTGGTGGTATTGAGCTTGCCAGCTGATTAATGATTCCCAGTTTTCTTTTTGTGCATTAATTAGCATTTGCTCAACAACATAATTAAGCTTTTCATATTGTTCTAATAATAAATTATTATTTAAAACTGATATTCCCATAACTATGCTATCTCCCGCCAAGCTTGAGCAATGTTATCAAGCAAATTAAAACAGACTTGCAGTTTGTCTTTATCATTATGTAAATTGGCTAAAACCAACTGCTGACTGATGTATTGATATAATTGATCTAAATTTTCGGCAATTTCACCACCTTGCTCTAAATCAAGTGAACTCTTAAGTCCATTATCTATAATATTAATTGCTTTCGAAATGGCTTGCCCTTTGCCTGCAATATTCCCTTTTTCTATATATAACTCAGCTAAACGAATAGCATTAAGTGCGCCCTCGAATAATAAAACAATAAGCTGATGTGGCGAAGCCTGATTAACACTCGTTTCTAAATTAACTTGCTTATAAGCTTGAACTCCCATTTTTATATTCCTTATTTTTTCATGTTCGCCATCATTTCGAATTGCGTGGTTAAGTAATTGCTCATACCATTTAATTCATTGATCAAGATATCTAATTTAGTAAACTGCACGCGATAACGTTCAATAGTTTGGTCAATAGAGTTGTTAACTTGATCATAGCGTTTATCTAATGATTTTAAGGTTGAGTTTAAGCCGTTAGTTGCGGTATCAATCATACCATCACTATCAATGAAGCTACTCACTTTGGCACATACTTCGTTAGCTATGCCTGTCGTTTCACCATCACCAATAAATAGCATGGCGACTGCTTCACTGTTTTCTTTGAGGGCTTTTTCTAATTCGTTTTCTTTAATAATTAGCTTGCCATTACTATCCATATTGATACCGATTTGAGCCAATACAGAGATTTCACCAGCTTGACCTTTCGAAAAGATAGATCGGATACTTTGATCTATATTACGTAGTGTTGAATCACCAACCAGTGGTCCATTATTACTATTTAATTCATCTGAATTGGCATCACTAGCAGTAAATTGAGTTAAGGCTGATATCGTTGATTGTAATTGATTAAATGCCTCCACCCACTCTTTAAGTGCCTCTTGGGTTTTTTCGTTATCCGCGGTAATAGTTAAATTTTGCGATGTGGTGGTTATTGCTTTTAAAGTGATATCAACGCCAGGGATGACATCTTTAACGGTATTTGATGCACTATTGACGGTAATACCATTAAAACTAAATTTAGCATCTTGCGCTTTAGCGATTTCGCTCATTGCTGATGAATCAGCTTGATTAATATCAAAACCAACTAATGAATTGAGTTTTTCATCATCGGATGATATTGAAGTTATAGTTTGTTGTTCACCTGTTTCTTTAGATGTGATAACCAGTTGATAGCTATCGGTTCCTGAACGAACAATTGTGGCATTAACGGGAGATTCACTGATTGAACCATCTTCATTAACCACTTTAGCTTGGTTAATTGCATTTGCGATTGATTCTAAGGATGTTTCATCTTTACCTAAAGTGACATTTAATTTTTGACCATTAGCTTGTTCGATGGTGATTGTTCGCGTTTCATTATTGTTACCTAACGCTGTTTGTTTATCGTTTATTGTATTAGTAGCAACGCTGTGTGCGCTAGCAATTTGTTGCACACTCACTGCATAATTACCTAATTGAGCATTGCTACTTACGTTAGTAGTAAAGTAGTTGTCATTGCCCGATACCGTTCTAGCTTGGAACAGCTCTTTTTTTTGTAGTTTTGCTGTTGCGCTATTAAATGTTGATAATGCACTTTTTAATTTGCCAAAACCGCTTATTTTATTATTAATTGTTTTTTGCTGTGCTTTTATTGGCGTAAGACGGTTTTTTTCTACCGCTTCTAATTGATCTAATACTTCATTTAAATCAATACCAGAACCAATCCCCAATATACTCATTGCCATGTTTTATTATCCTATTATAAATTCTTTCATCTCTTGTTTTATCGACTGATGTAATAAAAAGTTTAGATATTTTTACTAATAAATAATTAGGTTTTGGCAATGCATATATTGCTAGGCGATTTTATCTATTCAAAAACCAGTTATTTATTCAGTTATCAATGTTATATCCATATCAATTTTGCTCTGTAAAAAGATGTAGGTGACTTATCGCTGCTGGAGTTATAAATTATCTTTTTAATCAATGAGCTTTGATATTTTAGAGTGTTAAAAGCTAAATGTTTTTCTAAATGGTTTTAAGGATGGTGGGCGTAATTTAAAAATAAAATTAAGTAGTGATCTTTCTAATATAATTTCTATTATTAGTAAATATATTGCAATTATTTAAATAGATAGGAGTTTAGGCGCTTTTGCCGTGGCCTTTATTAAATAAGGCTATCAACTGTTTTTTACCGATTAATTTACATATGAAAATGTATTAGGACCTCTGATCGTTTTATCAAACTTAATTAGTTATTCGGTTTTATTCGACGACATAAAATAAAAATTAAAAAAATATTAAAGTTTCTTTTTTTAATACCGATAACTAAATCATCAGCAAAAGTATTGAATAATATTTTCAATATCTCGTTGATCTAACTAATCATATTAAAGGAGATAAAAATGGCACAGGTAATTAATACCAATACTATGTCTTTAATGGCAAGAAACAATCTGAATAATTCTCAAAGTGTTCTTGGAACTGCAATTGAGCGTCTATCATCAGGTATGCGTATCAACAGCGCTAAAGATGATGCAGCAGGTCAAGCAATCGCTAATCGTTTTTCTTCAAATATTCGTGGTTTAACTCAAGCTGCACGTAATGCAAATGACGGTATCTCTTTAGCTCAAACAACTGAAGGTGCATTAAACGAAATTAATAACAACGTTCAACGTATTCGTGAGTTGACTGTTCAAGCGGCAAATGGTACAAACTCTCAAAGCGATTTAGAATCAATTCAAAACGAAATTGATCAACGTTTAGAAGAGATAGACCGTGTATCTAAACAAACTGATTTCAATGGTACTAAAGTATTATCTGCTGATAAAACACTTAAAATACAAGTGGGTGCAAATGATGGTGAAACTATTGAAATCAATTTGAAAAAAATTGACAGTACTGAACTCGGTTTAGCTTCATTTAATGTTTCTTCAAGCCCAACAGCAGATCCTTTAAAAACACTTGATGCAGCATTATCAAAAATTGATGAATTACGTGGTGAGCTTGGTGCGGTACAAAATCGTTTTGAGTCAACTGTAACTAACATCAACAATACAGTAAATAACTTAAGCTCAGCGCGTAGCCGTATTGAAGATGCAGATTATGCTGAAGAAGTATCTAATATGACTCGTGGTCAAATTTTACAACAAGCAGGTACTTCAGTATTAGCACAAGCTAACCAAGTACCTCAATCTGTACTGTCTTTATTACAATAAAGTATATCTCTAGAATTTTACTTTAATTTTTATACTATAGTAATAATGGTATTTTTTAATACCATTATTGCTAATAATGTTAATTACCTATTTTTTAATACTTTATTCTTGCCATTAACTCAGTCAATTATCGTCATAATATTCCTTAGCATTTTTTACAATGGTTTAGGAAATGAGTGATAACCTGTATAACTCTCAGGGTGTAGTGAATCAAATCGATTGGCAACAATATATCTATTTAGTTCGTAATGAAGCGTTGAAATTAGCTGTTCGTTTACCAACGACGATTGAGCTTGATGACTTGTTACAAGTTGGTTATATCGGTTTATTAGAATGCATAAAACGTTATGATGCAGCACAAGGTTATACTTTTACTACATTTGCTATTCCTAGAATAAAGGGAGCAATGTTAGATGAGTTGCGTAGTCGTGACTGGCTACCAAGGCAAACACGAAAAAAAATTAAAGATGTCACTAACGCCATTAATGAATTGGAACAAATTTTAGGTGTCCCACCTAATGATCACCAGATAGCTGCACATCTGCAATTGTCTCTTACTGAATATCGCAAGGTGTTATTAGATTCAAATTATAGCCAAATCTGTTCTTACGATGAGATACAAAAAAAACTCGGCGATAATTTGGATGCGCTGATTGAGCTTGATTCCGATAACAATCCTTTTGCTTTTATTATTAATGATGAAATTCGCAATATTATTATTCAACAAATTGATAACTTACCTGAAAAAGAAAAAATGGTTTTAGCGCTCTATTATCAAGAAGAGTTGAATTTAAAAGAGATTGGAAAAGTGTTAGATATTAGCGAATCTCGCGTAAGTCAATTACATAGCCAAGCAATAAAACGAATACAAAGTAAAATTAATATATAAAAAACAGAATAAAACAGTAAAACATGAAAAAATAAATTGAAAATAAATCGAAATGATTTTTTTATTGACCTTTTGCTTTTAAAAATGTAACTTTAAGTGAAAAAAAACGAATTAAGATATTTTTTACTGATTTCGCATTTTTTTATGCGAGAAAAATATAAATTTTGGTGAGTAAATTGGGAAATATACAAGAAGACGATATTTTGAAATGTATACATCATTTAAATCTTTCAACGCTTTTATTAAGCCAAAGGATGATAGAGAAAGATAAAGTGATGGCAATGTATCGATTAGGAATTGATGAAAAAACCGCTGATATTTTGAGTAATTTAAGTGCTTCTCAAATGTTGGTTTTATCTGAAACCAATCAATTAACGTTTCAATTTCGATTTAAAAATTCAGCAATGATGGAAAAATTAACTGAAGAGTCTCGCGTTAGTGATATAAAGCAGATGCATACAGGGATCCTTCTATCAAGCTTACTTTTAGATTCTATTAATAAGTAGGTAAATGATAAAAATGAGTAGCAAAAGCATTATCCAAAAATATAAAGAAGTCCAATTAGCTATTCGATTAATTACACTCGGCGCTAGAATTCAAATGTTGGAGAGTGAAACCAATTTAAGCCGTGGAAAGCTGATTAAATTATATAAAGAAATCCAAGGATGCCCACCACCTAAAGGTTTACTTCCTTTTTCTACAACGTGGTTTATGACTTGGGAGCCTAATATTCATTCAAGCATGTTTTATAATGCTTACCGATTTTTAGTCAAGCATGGTACTAAATCTGGAGTTCATGCAATTGTTAAAGCTTATCAACTTTATTTAGAGCAATGTTCTCTTCATCACGATGAAGAGCCGGTTTTAGGCTTAACTCGTGCATGGATTTTAGTTAAATTTGTTGAAAGTAATGTTATGCAGCAATCGTGTTGCAAAGAGTGTAAAGGGCGATTTATTACACACGCTTACCAGCCACATAATAGTTTTGTTTGCAGTTTATGCCAACCGCCATCAAGGGCCGAAAAAAATAATAAAACGCATAAAGAAAGCCAAGCAAAATGCTTACAAGTTTTATCAATACCTAGTGCATTCAACTTAGTCACCGCAAATCAGGTAACGGTTTAGATAAGCAATTAATTAAAAAAGTTTAGTTACATTTTATAGAGATAAAGGAAAGCCAATGCTAATAATTATAGGATATATTGTTGTTATCGCTTCTGCTTTAGTTGGTTATGTGCTAAGTGGAGGGTATTTGGCAGTACTTTTTCAACCATTAGAGTTTCTGATAATTGGTGGTACAGCTATTGGTGCTTTCATTGTAAGTAATGAAAAGAAAGCAATAATTGCTACACTTAAATCGTTAGGTAGTTTATTTAAAACATCAAAATATAATAAAACTCTTTATTTAACATTAATTAATTTAATGTACACCATTTTAACTAAGATACGTCAAAATGGGGGGTTATCTATTGAAGAAGATATTGATAATCCAAAAGAGAGTGAATTATTTAAAAAATATCCACTTATTCTTGCCAATCCACAAATATGCGATTTTATCACTGATTATTTACGCTTAATGATTAGCGGAAATATGGAAGTTTATGAAATTGAAGCATTAATGAATGAAGAAATTGAGACGTATACCCATGAATTAGAAAAACCTGCAGATGCGATTTCTAGTGTGGGCGATGGGTTACCTGCTTTTGGGATTGTGGCTGCGGTTATGGGAGTGATTAACACATTAGCACAAGCAGATAGGCCTGCTAGCGAGTTGGGTGAACTTATTGCACATGCTATGGTTGGAACCTTTTTAGGAATTTTACTGGCTTATGGGTTTGTTTCGCCACTAGCTGCTTTATTAAGACAGAAGAATGCTGATACAGTAAAAATTTTAGAATGTACTAAAGTTATTCTTATTGCCAGTATGCATGATTATGCTCCACAGATTTGTATTGAATTTGGTCGAAAAACTATTTTTTCGCATGAGCGACCATCTTTCTTTGAATTAGAAAAATATATTCAAGAAGTGAAAGATAAAAATGCTAACCCAACAGAAAATAATGAATAATGAAAGATAAGCCAGTAAGAATAATTATTTCTAAAAAAAAGTCAGGGCATGGCGGTGGCCATCATGGTGGTTCGTGGAAGATTGCTTATGCAGATTTCATGACTGCTATGATGGCACTTTTTTTAGTCATGTGGTTGATAGCCAAATCCAGCCCACAAGAATTACAAGGAATTGCCGAATATTTCAGAACGCCATTAATACTAGGTCAAAATGGTGGTAAAAATATTAGCGATAGCGAAAGCCCTATTCCTGGTGGTGGCGATGATGTCAGTAAAAGTTTGGGCGAAGAGCAACAGAGCATAATAAATGAACAACCAATAGATCCCAATGTAGTTGAAAGAAATCAATTGATCGAAACTGCTCGTAAAATTTATGAGGCGTTTGAACTTGATCCTCGACTGCAAAAATTAGCTGCTAATCTTATTGTTGAGCTAACTGAAATGGGGTTAAGAATTCAGATTTTAGCAACTGATGATAAACCAATGTTTGATGTTGGTAGTGCAGTTATTCATCCTAATATGCAAGAAATTCTTCACGCTCTAGCACCAATAATAAACGATTTACCCAATAAGATGACCTTATCTGGGCATACTGATGAGCGCCAGTATATAACAGGTGATAGAGGTTATAGTAACTGGGAATTATCTGCTGATAGAGCAAATTCATCAAGACGAGAACTTATCGCTGCTGGATTAGATTCAAGCAAAATTATTCGAATTATTGGTTTAGCTGATACGGTTGGTTTAAACAATCCTAATTATAGTAAAGATGCTAATCGTCGTATTAGTATTTTAATTTTGAATAAGTCAGCTCAAAAATATATTGAAGATGAAAATACAATGACTGGAATAGATTTTTTAAAACAAGCAACTAAATCTGAACAATAGCATTGGAATTACTTAGGTTAAGCGTGTTAAAAAATTAAATTTCAATTATTTTCTAAAAATAACTAAAGTTTTATCTTTTTTATCCGATATAAGAATAACCCTTTAAGTTAATAATTTGATTATTGACTAAATATATTTAGGAGCTTTTATGTCAAATTCATTGATGAATACCGGTATTAGTGGATTAAATGCTGCGCAAAATATGCTTAATGTTATAAGCAATAATATCAGTAATGCGCATACCGTTGGTTACAATCGTCAACAACAAATTTTGCAACAAGCAAATGGCACTAAATATAATTATGGTTTTGTTGGTAACGGTGTATCTGTATCATCAGTTAATCGGGCATATAATAGTTTTGTGGTTGGCCAATTACGTCAATCTCAATCACAAAATGGCTCTATAAAGGCTTATTACAATGAATTGTCAAAAGTCGATAATTTATTAGCGGAGAATGATAATAGTATTTCCTCGCAACTAAATAGTCTGTTTGCAAGTTTAAATAAACTTTCTTCAAATGCGGGTGATGCCGCTTCCAAGCAAACAGTAATAAATGATCTTAGCTCGTTAGTCAGTCAGTTTAATAAAACGGAATTGAATTTAAAAAATCAGATTGCCAATATCAATACTGAAATTGTTAATAATGTTGATACCATTAACTCTTATACCCAACAAATTGCTGATCTTAACCAAAAAATAGCAAGATTACAGGCAGTAAGTGGTGGTCATGAGCCGAATGCATTGCTTGATGAACGCGATCAACTGGTTAATGAATTAAGCGAGATGATAGGCATCACCGTTACTGAGCAAAATGGACAATACAATATTTCACTACCTAATGGTTTAAGTTTAGTGCAAGGGTCATCGGCAACTCAGTTATCTGTACAGCCGTCTAAAGATGATCCTGCTTTAAATACAATTATTTACACTCATAATTCTGGTGCGACTCAAGAACTATCAAGTCAAAATATCGCATCAGGCCGATTAAATGGATTATTAGCTTTTCGTGATGGACCACTCCTAGAAGCTCGCAATCAATTAGGTTTGATTGCGTTAAATCTAGCAGAACGATTTAATGAAGTACACATGTCAGGGGTTGATATTAATGGCGAACCAGGTCAGAAATTATTTGATTATCATAGCCCAACTAGTATTGCTAACGCCCAAAATCAAGGTAATGCCACTGCTAAAATTAACTATAACTCAGTGACAGACGTCAAAGCATCTGATTATAAAATTGAGTTTGATGGTAACGATTGGGTCGTAACCAGATTATCTGATAACAAGCAAATTACCCCTCAAGTTGAAGATGGTAAGTTGTTGTTTGATGGGTTATCTATTGAAATAAATGGTGATCCAGTAGCGGGTGATAGTATCTTACTTAAACCTGTTGCAGATGTAGCATCATCACTCCAGCTACTAGTTAAGGATGTCAACAAACTAGCAACAGGTATTAATGATGATGAAAATGGTAATGGCGATAATCGTAATGTAGCTAAATTGCTTGATATCCAAAATGAAAAATTAATTAATGGCACTAAAACGTTAAATAGTGCTTATAACGCCTTAGTTAGTTATGTGGGAAGTGAAACACAGACAGCTAAAATTTCAGCGCAATCTAGTCATAATATTACTCAAGAAATTTATGAGCAAAATCAATCAATATCAGGCGTTAATATTGAAGAAGAATATATCTCTATGCAGGTTTATATGCAGTATTACCAAGCTAATGCAAAGATTATTGATGCGGCAACCACAATATTCGATACCATTTTAGGTTTAGCTAAATAATAGAAGGGTTTAAATATGCGTGTTAGTACTAATGCAATGTATCAAAAAAATTTAACGAGTATTTTAAATACCAACAGTAAATGGCAAAAATCAGGATTGCATTTAGCAACCGGTAAAAAAATCTTATCACCTTCTGATGATCCTATGGGGTCATCGCAAGCATTAATTTTAAAACAGGCTCAATCAAGAAATACTCAGTATCAATCAGCTCGTGAAAGTGTTAATAACTCGTTAAGTCGCCAAGATACAGTACTAAAAGAAGCGAATACTGTTATCCAATCAATTCAAGAGACACTAGTTTATGCGGGTAATGAGACGTTAAACGATGAAAATAGACGTGACTTAGCCAATAAATTACAAGGACTAAAAGATCAATTAATTTCGTTAGCTAATGCTAAAGACACTAATGGCAATTATATCTTTGCTGGAAATAAAAATGATACACCTCCTTTTGTTGTGGATGAATCTGGTAAAGTTAATTATGTCGGTGGTTCTACAACGATTAATATTTTCATTGATGATACGCGTGAAGTGTCATTAAGTTTTACTGGTGATCAGATTTTTATGTCAGGCGCCAATAGTTCTGTGGAAAGTGATGTTTTTGCTAGCATAGATTATGCATTAGAAGTACTGCATATCGATTTGGATGATAATGACCCTGATGCGATTACGCAATTCAGAGAAGGTTTATCGAAAGCTAGTCAAGGCGTTGATAATTCGTTTGAAAATATCTCAACAGTTAGGGCTGCAGGTGGTAATGTGTTGGCGGAAGTTGAACGATTAACTGCACTAGGTAAAACCTTGGACATTGATTTTCAAACACAAATTAGCCAAATTGAAGATGTTGATTGGTATGAAGCCATTGCAGATTATGTGATGTTACAGGCGAATTTACAAGCAGCTCAATATACTTTTATGAATATGCAAAATATGTCCTTATTTCAAATGAAATAACTTTCTGTCATCACTTAGTTAAATCGTTAATAAACAGGAGGCTTATGCCTCCTATTTATTAACTTCTTTAAAATTTAGTTAATTTATTTAGTTATTATTTAAAGGCAATTTGTCTAAAACCTGATATTGATTTTTGCGGTGTATTTCTAGCAATTTCTTCAATTCGACTAATAATTTGAATTAACTTTTCGCTATAGTTAGGATCGGTTGCATAGTGTGCATCTTGCAGTGCTTTGGCTGCGGTTCTTGCATCAGGTGCGTTAACAACGGCACGATAACGCGGGCTTTTGGTAAGTAAATCAAGATAATCTGTTAATGCATGTTGTTTACTTTTATAAACTCTAAATTCATCTTGAATCTTAACCATATTGTTATTTAAAAATTCTCGTGTTGTTAACCGAGTTGAATTGCCTTTCCATGATGATGTCGCTTTTATGCCAAAATAGTTATGACTTGGTTGATTGTCGGCTGTTTTTATCTGCTTTTTACCCCAACCTGTTTCTAAGGCCGCTTGTGCAATGATAACCTCATAAGGAATACCTGACATTTTGGATGCCTTTTTAGCGGGTTCAAACCACTCGACTATAAATTGCGTGATATGGTCTTTATCAAAATCATTAACTGCTGGCGGTAATGGTTTGACGTTAGTATTCGTTAATTTATTCGTTTGCTGGTAAAGCATTTGACCTAATGCCGCAGGCGATGAATTTGAATCACTAAATAAAGATTGTGCTAATTCTATATTATTAGCCTGAGATTGTGGGGTAATAGATCTATTTGGCTGATTATTTAATTGTTTGGCAATAATATTGGCAAGACCTAATCCTTTACCGGCAGCCTGTTGAGCAATTTGCTGATCAAACATTGAAGTAAATAACTGCATTGCAGATTGATTAAATAATCCACCATTAGGAACGGCTTTTCGCATAGATTGCATCATCATATTGACGAATAGTGTTTCAAACTGATCGGCAACTTGCTTGACACTTTCACTTGATCCACTAACAGCGTTACGCCTTAATTGGCCAATGCTCGAAAAATCATAAGCAAAGCGATTAATAGACTGATTAACTAGGTTTTTCATAATAATTATGCTTTAAATCGTTTCTAATGCAGCGTGCAAACAACCTGCGGTTTTTAATGCCTCAAGTATCGACATTAATTCTGTTGGATTTGCGCCTAATAAATTAAGTGAGCTAATTACTCGGTTTAAATCAGCGCCAGAAGCTAAATTATGTAATGCTCCGCCATCTTGTTCGATGCTGACTTCATCATCAGGAACAACTACGGTTTGTCCTCCGGCTAACGGAGTATTAGGCTGACTAACTTTTAATTTGTTATTGACCACCACAGACAAATTACCATGAGCAACGGCACAATTGTCTAATTGAACTTTTTGATTCATCACCACCACGCCAGTGCGCGTATTAATGACTACTTTTGCTGAAATTGGTGAAGCACTAATTTGTAGGTTTTGAATCTTTGATAATAATTTAACTCTTGCCTGGCTATCTTGTGGCATGTTCAATTTAACCGTCATACCATCTAAAGCAACTGCGATATTTTTTTGTACCTTGTTAATTGCTTCAGCGATTTTTGATGCCATGGTAAAGTCAAAATGGTTAAGGTGTAAATGAATGGTACTTTTTTCATCTAAGCGGGTTGTTAATTCCCTCTCAATTGTCGCTCCACTCGGAATAGTTGCACCAGCCATTTGATTAACTGTTACACTACTGCCTTTGCTGCTTGCGCCCATACCACCAACAAAAAGATTACCTTGAGCAATGGCATAAACTTGATTGTCGGCACCTTTCAATGGCGTCATAATCAATGTGCCACCGCGAAGGCTTTTGGCATTACCTAATGAAGAGACAACAACATCAATTTGTTGCCCAACTCGTGCATAAGATGGTAATTTAGCCGTAACCATTACCGCAGCAACATTCTTTAATTGCATGTTACTACCAGATGGTACGGTAATACCTAATTGCGAAAGCATGTTGGTTATACTTTGAATGGTAAATGGTGTTTGTGAAGTTTGGTCTCCAGTACCATCTAGCCCAACAACAATTCCATAGCCTACTAAGGCGTTTTCACGCACGCCTTGAATAGTTACTAAATCCCTTATTCGTTCGGCATAACTATAGGGTGTGCCCACTATCATTATTAAAATAATAAAAGTTCGTAATATATTAAGCATAATCAGATTCATTAAAATGGTGAAAGATTAAAAAACAGGCGTTGTAACCAACCCATAGTTTGAGCTTCATCAATGTAGCCATTACCTACATATTCAATGCGAGCATCGGCAACTTGAGTTGAAATAACGGTATTGTTACCACTTATTGTCCTTGGGTTAACAACGCCTGAAAATCGAATAAATTCTGTTCCCTGATTTATTGCAATTTGTTTTTCACCAATTACTTTTAAATTGCCATTAATCATGACATCTTGAACGGTGACGGTGATGGTTCCACTAAATGTATTTTTTGCATTAGCGCCACCAGAACCTTTAAAATCGTTACTGCCTGAGATATCAGTATCTACTTTGCCTCGACCAACTAATCCATCTAAAAAGTGAGGAACAGTTTTTACACCTAAATTTACCCCACCATTACGACCAGCATTAATAGATGAACTTTTACTCGCACTCACATTTTCTTGTAATACAATAGTTAATACATCACCAATATTGCGAGGTCTACGATCTTCAAACATTGGTTGATAGCCAAAACTACTTGGTTGTGATGCTTGATATATTGAGCCGCTTGAATTAACAATTTCTGGCATTTGAGGAACAATACTGGTTTGCCCTTCAACTAATGCCTTTTTAGGTAATTGGCTACAACCGACTAATAACATCATTACTAAAATATAAAGATATCTCATTATCATAGTTTTATAACTGATTTAAACGTTGCAACATTTGGTCAGACGCTGATATTGCTTTACTGTTAATTTCGTAAGCACGTTGTACTTGAATCATGTTAACTAACTCTTCTGCAACATTTACGTTAGAGGTTTCGATATAACCTTGATACAGCAATCCAGCACCATTTAATCCCGGTGTATTTTCAGTTGGAGCACCAGAGCTTTCGGTTTCTAAATAGAGATTTTCACCAACACTTTCTAATCCAGTGTCATTAATAAAAGTATGTAATGTTAATTGGCCAACTTGCACTTGAGTTGATTGATTGGCTAAAGTCACACTAACAATACCATCCCGTGCCACGGTCATTTTTATCGCATTTGATGGAATGTTGATGGTTGGTTGAATTTCGTAACCAGCAGCGGTAACTAATTGACCATTTTGGTTAACTTGAAAAGCACCACTTCGAGTATAAGCTAGCGTTCCATCAGGCATCAGAACTTGGAAAAAACCTTGTCCATTAATAGCGATATCACTGCTATTATCAGTTAATTCTAAATTTCCTTGGCTATGAATTCGTTCGGTAGCTACAGGCCTAACACCGGTACCAATTTGTAATCCAGAGGGTAGTGTTGTTTGTTCAGATGATTGAGCGCCAGGTTGGCGAATAGTTTGATATAACAGATCTTCAAAAACAGCACGTTGGCGTTTAAAACCACCAGTACTAACGTTGGCTAAATTATTGGAAATTATATCCATATTCATTTGTTGTGCAGTTAGCCCAGTTTTTGCAATCCATAATGATTTAATCATTGCTTTTTCCTATTTTAATTATGTTAACGATAATATTTGATTGGCTCTTTGTGCATTTTCATCGGCAGTTGTAATTTGCTTCATCTGCATTTCAAATTGACGAGAATGGCTAATCAAATTCACCATTGCAGTAACAGGATTAACATTACTGCCTTCTAATACTCCAGACATCAGTTTTGCGTTAGGATTATCTTGTAATACTGCACCACGATTGTTAACAGGTGTTGCATGAAAAAAACCGTCATCGCCACGTACCAACTCATTAGGTTCAAGGTGAACTTTCTTTATTTTTCCAACTTGAGCAATGGTTGTGCGTTTATCACCTGCACCTAACGCTGATAAAGTTCCGTCGGCACTAATACTAACCTGTGAACGCTGAGGAACTGTTAATACGCCATTATCACCAAGTAATGGATGACCTTGGATATTAAGTGTGCCATTTTCATCAATTTGAATGGCACCATTACGGGTATATGCTTCACTACCATCAGCTAATTGTACAGCTAGCCAATCATCTTCTGATAAAGCAACGTCTAAATCTCGCCCAGTATAATTAAATGCACCCATTGTTGAATCATAGGTTGGCGTGGTTGCTGCAACCATGGTCCTTGTTGGCATACTATTACCCACAATAGGAACGGCTTTCATTGCCGTTAATTGAGCACGAAAGCCTGCTGTTGATACATTAGCTAAGTTATGACTGGTTATGGATTGTTGATTTAATGTTTGGCTAGCGCCAGACATGGCAGTATAAATAACGCGATCCATACATATTCCTTAAATTATCTTAAATTAACTAATGTATTAAGAATTTGATCTTGCGTTTTAATGGTTTGAGAATTAGATTGATAATTACGTTGGGCAACAATCATATTAACTAATTCTTGGCTCATATCAACATTGGATGATTCAACGGCACCACTGGCTAATGATCCAAAAGTACCAGTATTGGCTGAGCCTAATACTTCACCACCAGAATTTAGTGTTGAACGCCAGTTATTATTCCCTGCTGACTCTAATCCATTAACATTGGCAAAATCAGCCATGGCAATTTGACCTAATAACATGGTTTGTTGGTTAGAATAAACACCATAAATAGTGCCATCATTGTTAATACTATAGCCAACTAAATCACCTGCTGCGTAGCCATCAACGATAGGGGTTTTTATGCTACCGACTTCTTTACCCATATTTTGTTGAGTACTGTTTGCAAGTGACAATGTAAAGCTATTATCTTCTGATCCATTTATGCCATTAATATTGATAGTCATTTCTGGATCACTGATTAATTTGCCTGATGAATCAAATTCCATTTTTCCTAATGCTTGTAGAGTTGCATTAGGATCGCTACTATCAAGGTAATGAACATCCCATTGATTATCTGCTGTTTTTACATAAAAAAGCTGAACATTACGTTGATTACCTAATGAATCATAAGTGGTGATAGTGGTTGAATAATTGAATGTGTCAGCATCTGTTGCATTAATGGGTTGTTTTTCAGGAACTTTACTATTTGAATTTAGATTTGTTTGCAAAGCAGCTTTATTGGTTGCTGATGCATTTAACATTTCTTGTGAAATTTTTAATGGACCCGGTGCTGAACCTTGTTGAATTTGTGGTGGAGTACCTGTCGCAAGATAACCAGTCAAATTGAAACCGTCAGCAGATACGATATTACGTTCAGCATCTAATTGAAACTGACCATTACGGGTATAGTAGATTTGTCCACTACTATCAACTAATCTGAAAAATCCATTACCTGAAATCGCTATATCTAAACTGTTGTTGGTTGAAGTTGTTGTGCCGTCATTAAAATTTTGCATAACAGCAGCAACTTTAACACCCATCCCTACTTTTGAACCGGCATAGATATCAGCAAATGAAATACTAGCACTTTTAAAGCCAACTGTTGCAGAATTGGCAATATTATTACCAATAACATCTAATTGTTTAGAAGCGGCATTCATACCACTGATTGCTTGAGAAAATCCCATATAAACTTATTCCCCTTTAAAGAATTTGACGCACTTCGTCAATACTAATTGAACCAAGTATCCCTAAATCAAGTAATACTTTATTATTAACTTTGCTATTAATTACTCCGTAAACAACAGAGTAAGCTAATGGTGTTGATGTGACTTTTTGCCCCTCGTAAGTAGCATTAACTGAAAACGTGTAGCTACCATCTGGAGCTAAAGTTCCATCGTTAAGTTCTCCATCCCAAGTAAAAGAGCTGACACCAGCAGGGATGGATCCAAGATCGACTTCTCGTACAACATTACCATTTTCATCTTTTATGGTGATAACAACCGAATCAGCATCACGCATAAGTTCAAAACCAAACGGCGTAGTAATGGTCTCTTTATCACTTTTTGAACCATCTATTTCTGAAGTTGCGACTAATATTTTATTACCAGGAACCATAACGCCTTTACCAATCATATTGCTCGCGTTGACTGATAAACTATCGTCAATCTGGCCTGAAACCATACCTAACGTTGTATTAAGTCGTTCAATACCTGCTAATGTATTAATTTGCGCCAATTGCGAGGTTAACTGACTATTATCCATTGGATTAGTTGGATCTTGATTCTTCATTTGGGCAATAAGTAATGTTAAAAAGTTATCTTGTAATTCCTGACTAGAATTACCATCAGATGAACCTTTCCTCACTGCTTGTGGACTAGCCATATTTGACGATTCTGAAACTGGTACATTCGAAATACCCATGAATTAAGCCCCTTTATTGCCCTAAGGTAAGTGTTTTAAGCATTAAGCTTTTTACGGTATTAATGACTTCCACATTTGCTTGGTAGCTACGAGATGCTGAAATGGTATTGACCATCTCTGCCACTACATCTACATTAGGTTTTTGAATGTAACCTTTCTCATCAGCTAAAGGATGCTTAGGGTCATAGACTAAATTCATTGGTGATGGGTCTTCGATGACCTCAGATACTTTTACTCCAGCTATGCTATTGGGATAATTGTTATCATCGACTTGGAAAATAACTTGTTTAGCTCGATAAGCTTGACCTGAAGTACTTGTAACACTATCAGCATTTGCTAAATTACTCGCACTAACATTCATTCGTTGAGTTTGTGCCATTAATGCAGAACCAGAGATAGAAAAAATAGAGAAGCTCATAATGGTTATCCTTGCTGTAATACGGATACTACATTTTTAAATTGTTCACCTAAAAATGTTAAATTACTTTGATAATGGATACTGTTATCCATAAAAGCTGTTCTTTCTTGATCCATTTCAACAGTATTACCATCAGCAGATGATTGATAAGGAATGCGATACAGAAGTTGATAATCATCTGAGCGGATAGTGTTGGTTTGGATATGCTTTTCTGATGTTATATTAAGCTTTATATTATTAAGCGTATGTTGATTATTGATAGCTTTTTTTAATTCAATATTAAAATCAATATCTCTAGCTTGATAATTAGTCGTATCACTATTGGCAATATTGGTCGCAAGTATATTTTGTCGTTTTTCACGAACACTTAATGCTTGTTGATGAAAGTTAACAAAAGTATCTAATTTATTTAGCATAAAATCATCTCATCTTTTTTTATGTAGAGAATTTTAAGCAAATCAAAAAAAAATCATCGTATAAATAACGATAAAAATTGCCCTTATTTCAACATTCAATAAATAAGCTGATAAAGTAAAATTTAGTTACCAATAATGTTGTGAACAAATATGTCTCAGTTTATAAAATATCTAAGTCTTTTAGGTGTGTTGTGTAGCTCAAAAATAGCTTTGGCTAACTCAATGGAAAAACAGATTAGTGATCTAATCTATCAACAAATTAGCGAAGCTAATATTGATAATATTGCTATTGATTACCTCACTTCGAAACCTCAGTTAAATTGTGATTCACCAACATTTGCGATTTTAAATAAAAATAAGCAGTGGGGTAATTTAACCATCACTGCTAAATGTGAAAATATCACTAAATATATTCAAGTTTATGTTGCTGTTACTGGGAGTTATGTTATGGCGAATCAGCCGATAAGTGCAGGAACATTAATGACAGAGCAGCAAGTGAAAATGCAATCTGGGCGGTTAGATAAATTACCACCTGCTGTAATTTTGAATAAATCAGAGGTTATCAATCATATTGCTTTAAGAAATATTAATAATGGTGAGCCTATTAAAAATTCAATGTTACAGAAAAATTGGCATGTTAAAGCAGGTCAAACAGTAAAAGTAATTGTTAATGGTGAGGGGTATTCAATTGCTGCTAATGGCAAAACACTAAGCAATGGTGCCTTGGGTGAATTAATAAATATCAAACTTAATACAGGTAATATTGTTCAGGGTGTTGTTACAGAAAAAGGTATAATAATTTTAAACAAATAAAATTAATGATTTTCTGATTTTTGCCGATAATTAGATTAAACCTCCCCTATAAACCTCAACGTTAATTGAAGGAATTTTATGAGTATAGATGCAACAAAAATGGTTACCGCCGTATCAGGGGTACTTAATCGTATAAATGAGCAAAATAAAAAAACTAATGCATCTGTGCAAAACTCAAATAACTTAACGTTGAATGTTAAGTTAAGCCAAAATACTATAGCATTGTTGCATTCAACTGAAAATGATATCGATACTAGTAAAATTGAAAAGATAAAACAGGCCATTACTGAAGGTAAATTAGTGATCAATCCAAATAAAATTGCCGATGAAATTATTAAGCAAACTTTCGAAAATATTGAAATCTAATTGATTTTGAAGGAATGTCGTCATGTTAGAATTAGATAACATTTTTAATAATGTAACAGTTATGTTACAAGCCCTGTCAGATATTTTAGAAGCTGAACAACAAATATTATTTAAAAATAATTCAGTAAATCAATTGAGTGAAATTATAAACCAAAAAAGCCAATTACTTATTGAGTTAAAATTACTTGATGAAAAAAGACTAAAAGTTAGTCAGCAATGCAATATTCAATCACCTTATAGTGAAAAACAAGAGTTAGCATTAAAATGGCAAGCTATCACAAAAATGACTCAGCGATTAGCTCAAATCAATCGGGAAAACGGAGTGCTTATTCAAAACCGAATGAACGTAACGCAACATTCAATAGACTATTTAAAAAGCATGAATAATCCTGCTGTTTATACCCATAATGGTTATCAACAACCAGAAACTATTTCATCTAAACGCGCTAAAGTTTAATCATTTTGAAGTTGTTTCACGGTAAACGAGATAAATAACTATTAAATTAGGGTCTTATTAAGCCAATAACTTTCTCAAGTTGCGTTCATACTGTGCTGTAAACGGTAATTAGGCAATAAAATTGATTTAATTAAGATATGGCTGATGATAGTGATCTAGATAAAAGCGAACAACCCACCGATAGCAAATTAAAAAAAGCCAAGGAAAAGGGACAAATCCCACGATCTCGCGAGTTAACATCGTTAATTATTTTGTTGGTTAGTATCCTATTATTTTGGATGATGGGCAGTCATTTTGTTGCTAATTTAAAAACAATTATTCAACGCGCTATGTTGGTTGCATACCGAACAGATGATGATAAACAAATTATTTTCAATTTAATTAATTTATTAACCGCTGGATTTTGGTCGATTTTACCTATTTTTTTCGGATTAGTCATTATTGCCATCATTGCACCTATGGGAGTTGGTGGTTTACTTTTTAGTTTGCAATCAATTAACCCCAATTTTGGTAAATTGAATCCGATTAGCGGATTTAAAAGAATTTTTAGTATTCGAATTTTTTCAGAGTTATTTAAAAGCCTGCTTAAAGTTGTTTTAATCGGTTTTGCCGTGACATTGTTTCTAATCAATCAATTTCCAAATATGCTTTCGCTGCCAAATATGTATTTAAATAGTGCATTATCTAACGTTATGCAGCTGCTTATTTATTCAGGAATATTAACTATTTTAGCTTTAATTCCTATGGTTGGATTTGATATTTTTTATCAAATCTGGAGTAATTTAAAAAAATTAAGAATGTCTAAACAAGAGATTAAAGACGAGTTCAAGGAGCAAGAAGGTAATCCACAAATTAAAGGCCGCATTCGCCAGATGCAACAAGCAATAGCAAGACGTCGAATGATGAAAGATGTACCAAAAGCCAATGTTATTATCACTAACCCAACTCATTATGCGGTTGCACTACAATATGATGATAAAACTATGTCTGCCCCTAAACTGATAGCTAAAGGTACCGACAATATCGCTATCAAAATTAAAGAAATTGCCCAAGAGCACCGCATTCCACAATTAGAGGCTCCTCCTCTCGCTCGGGCTTTATATCGCTATGGTGAAATAGGACAAACCATTCCAGCCGAACTCTATGCTGCCGTTGCGCAAATTTTAGCCTGGGTTTATCAATTAAAACGTTGGCATAAACATGGTGGTGATAAGCCTCAAAAACCAACGAATATACCGATCCCTGAATCTTTATCCGTGAATGAGTAAAAGTAAATCTCTATGATGAAATCAAAATTAGCCAATTTATTATCAGTAAATCTATCAAAAAGTGGTCATTATCGAATTTTAACAGGACCAATGCTTATTTTATTGATTCTTTCAATGATGGTATTACCTTTACCTGCATTTATATTGGATCTGTTTTTTACTTTTAATATTGCATTATCAATTATTATTTTGATTGTTGCGTTGTTTACTAAGCGGGTTTTAGATTTTGCAGCGTTTCCTACCGTTCTGCTTTTTGCAACGTTATTACGACTATCGCTAAATGTTGCTTCAACTCGGGTTGTACTGTTAAAAGGTCATACTGGTAGTGATGCAGCAGGTAGAGTTATTGAGGCTTTTGGACATTTTTTAGTGGGCGGTAATTTCGCTATTGGTATTGTTGTCTTTATTATTTTAGTGATTATCAACTTCATGGTAATCACTAAAGGTGCTGGTAGGATAGCTGAAGTTGGTGCTCGCTTCGCATTGGATGGTATGCCGGGTAAGCAAATGGCAATTGATGCTGATCTCAATGCTGGATTAATTGGTGAAGATGAAGCCAAAGCACGGCGCGCGGAAGTTACACAGGAAGCCGATTTTTATGGCTCAATGGATGGTGCGAGTAAATTTGTACGTGGTGACGCCATCGCTGGATTACTAATTATGGCCATAACCATTGTTGGTGGATTATTAGTTGGGGTAATGCAGCATGGTATGACATTTTCAGATGCAAGTAAAACCTATGTATTATTGACTATTGGTGATGGTCTAGTTGCACAAATCCCTTCACTGATTATTTCTACCGCTGCGGGTGTAATTGTGACTCGGGTTACCTCACAAGAAAACATTAGCGATCAAATGCTCAAACAGTTATTTAATAATCCTCAAGTATTAATATTAACTGCGGTTGTTATTGGTTTGCTTGGACTTATTCCAGGGATGCCAAATTTAGTATTTTTAATGTTTACTGCGGTATTATCAGTAATTTCTTGGTGGTTAACCAAACAAAAGAGAGTTGAGAAAACAGTTGCTACTCCACCAAAAAGTGTTGCAGCGCCAACAAATGTTGACGCTTCATGGTCTGATGTCAATATTGAAGATATCTTAGCGATGGAAGTTGGATACGGGCTCATTCCTATGGTTGATCAAAACCAAAATGGTGAATTACTTGGTCGAATTCGTAGCTTGCGTAAAAAGTTTGCGCAAACATTAGGCTTTTTACCGCCTCAAGTTCATATTCGGGATAATCTCTCGTTATCACCTTATCAATATAAAATTTTTATAAAAGGTGGTGAAATTGGTCAAGGCGAAATAATGAATAATAAATGGTTAGCGATCAACCCCGGCACAGTAACCGAAACTATCGAAGGCATTGAAACTATTGAGCCGGCTTTTGGTTTACCTGCTGTTTGGATAGATGAAAATGACAAAGAAAATGCACAAATATTGGGTTACACTGTTGTTGATACTAGTACCATGATTGCCACCCATTTCAATCATTTGTTACATCAATTTGCCAGTGATTTATTGGGACGATTAGAGACACAAGAATTATTGGATCGAATAAAGCAGGATATTCCTAAATTAGTCGAAGATTTTATTCCTGACGTAGTGCCTTTAACTACTTTTCATAAAATTCTACAAAACTTGCTTGCTGAAAAAGTATCGATTCGTGATATGCGCACAATTATTGAGACGATTTGTGAGCAGGCACCAAATCAAAATGATGCCTATCATTTACTCAGTATTGTTAGAATAGCGCTAGGGCGTGTGATTACCCAACAATGGTTTCCTGGGACGGAACCGATAAGAGTAATTGGATTAAATATTGATTTAGAAAGAATATTACTGCAAGCTTTGCAAAATACTAGTAATGTTGAACCGGGACTAGCAGAACATATTCTTCAACAACTCAAACAAGCATTAAATCAGCAAGATGCAATGGGAGCGCCGCCTGTTTTATTGGTTAATCACACATTAAGAGCGATGCTCTCCCAGTTTTTAAGACCTAATTTTCCTCAATTAGCGGTGTTATCTAATTTAGAAATACCTGATAACCGAAAGATCCAAGTGACATATCAAATTGGCAGTGAATTATGATAAATTTACTGCACAATATTGATCGTCATTTAATCTATTTTTTTTCAAATATTGTCCCTTTTTTGAAAGGTGAGTTTTTAAATGAGAATTTGGTGAGCAATATATAACTTATACCACCAACAACAAAGCCGACAATCCATGTTAAGCTCACTTCATAAAATGCAGCTGCTGATCCAATAAGCATCGCTAGAATAGCAGCGGGGTTAAATCCAGCAAATTGACCGTTGTTATCATATAGTGTATTTACATCAATTTTTTGGCGACGTAACAGATAGTATTCCACCAACAAAATTGCCACAATTGGTCCCAAAAATGCGGAGTAAATTAGAATAAACAAACCTAATCCTTTTGCTGAGGTATCCTGAACAAGAACCCAAGGAAAAGAAGCGATAGCTAATAATCCTGTAATGGTTACTGCTACTTTATATTTAGCTTTTGTTAATAACGTAATTACGTAAGCTGGTGGGATGATATTAGCAACGATATTTACAGCAATGGTGCCTAATACAATAAAGGATGATACCACGATGGTGATATATGGATTATTTACTACAATCGCAAATGCTTTAACTGGATTAGAGTTACCTGTGACTGAAGCTAACATCACACCAATAGTAATAATAAAACCGTAAGCAACAAAAATTGGTAGAAAATAGAGGAGCCCCCTTTTTTTATCGCTAAAACCTGCTTTTAGTTCTCGTGAGTAATCAGCTGCACTAAGAAAAATTGCAGCGTAATTACCTAAGAACATCATAATGAAGCCGCAGAATGGTAATCCCCAAGTTCCTTCGGTATTTACCCATTTGTCTATAATAATTTCTTGATGATTATTGAGTAATATAATAAATACATAAATTAACGCACAAAGAATAACAATTGAAATTAACGTTTCTACCCATTTTATTGCATGGAATCCATAAAGCGACAAAGCGATTTGGAAAAATTGTAAAATAAGAAAACAGATAAATATATTATTAAAATCACCATTAGATAATATTCTAATAATTTCATTGAGCGCAGTTGCACCTATCCAACTTTGAAATCCATACCAAACAATAGCAGGAATACCGCGGAGTAATGAAGAAATAATAGCGCCTTTTATACCAAATGACATGCGAAGTTGTACCACATAAGGAATACCTGTGCGATATCCTAAGCGATCATTAAAAACAAAAATTGTCGTGATAATCAATATTGCAATTAATGTTGCGGCAAAAGTTTGGAAAATATTCATGGTGGCAACACCAGCTACAACTAAGCTTGCACCTAAGGTCATATTACCCAAATTCATGCCATCGCCAATCCACATAAAAGAATAGGCTAAAGGATTCATAGTTCGATCTTTGCTAGATTTGGGTAATAAAGAACTATCAATCTGCATCGATGTATTTGGTGATTGTGCTGTATTATTCTTCATGACTTTCCTTCCCTACTTATTTCTGTCGTTTCAATTCCATTATTAACGCCGAATAAATTCACCTCTTGGTGTTGAATTAATACCGGCATTAATTTGATAAATAGTTTTGCCTCGTAATAATGTTTGAACAACTTGTGCACCAATTTGTCGTCCTACATAAGGACTAAATTTATTACGATATTCGAGATCTTGTTCTTTTAATACATAGCTAGAATGAGGTTTAATAAAGATGATGTCAGCATCTTTACCTACTTGAATTGAGCCTTTAGTTGGTAAGTTGTATCTTTCAGCAGGGTTTTTAGCGATGATATCGGCAAATTGTTTTAATGACATACCCCGTTTTTGTACGGCTTCATCAAACATAATATCTACATTATTTTGAACACCAGAAATTCCGCCCCAAGCATCAAAGGCATTGGCTTTGTCTTTTAAATCGTAAGTACATGGTGAATGGTCAGACACCGCAGTGATGATGTGGCCAGCAAATAGATATTTCCATAATCCTTCTTGAGCTTGCTGATCACGGATTGGAGGTGAACATTTTGCAATTGGTCCAATAGCATCCAATTGGTCTGTAGTAAAATAGAGGTAATGGATACAGGTTTCGCACGTCACATTAATGCCTTCTTGACGAGCTTTGATAACCTCTTCAACTCCTTCTGGACAAGCGACATGGCATATATGAATTGGGCACCCAGTTTGTTTAGCGAAAAAGATTGCTCGACGAATTGCTTCAACCTCAGTAAATGCCGGACGGGTTGCTACATATTGTGATAATTTACTTTCGCCTCGTGCTTTAGCTTGTTGTCCTAAAATATCAGTAATTGCAGCATTTTCTGCATGGATAGCTAGCACTTTACCGGTTTTAGCAATTTGGCGCATTCCTTCCCATAATGCGTAATCATTTACATTGGCAAAATCACCGTCAAGGTTTGGATCACCACAGGTTGCCATAAAACATTTAAATGCCGCGACACCTTCTTCGACTTGTTCTGCAATACCATTATTGGTCAGGTTATAAGGAACTAATCCACCATAAGAAGCTACATCGACATAAAGTTTTCCCTCACCAGCAGCATATTTGGTACGAAGAGTTTCGCCACTAGTAGTGGCAGGGAGTTGGTTAAGAGGCATTTCAACAAAGGTTGTTACGCCACCTTTTGCACATGCTTTTGTTCCTGTGATATAGCCTTCCCACTCATGACGAACACCACCAGGTTCACTAATATGAACATGAATATCAACCATTCCGGGACTAACAATCAAGCCATTAGCATCAATAATTTCATCGGCTTGCACTAAATTAGGGCCAATTGCTGCAATTTTGCCATTTTTTATTGCAATATCGGTATAAATTTCGCCAGATTCGAGAATGACAAGACCATTTTTAATAATGAGATCGTACTGCATAATAATTTTCCCAACTGAATTGATTACAAATTAGACATATACTAATTCATATTATCAGTATTATTTGTTTTATCAAATTTTCATAATAATCTTTATATTTATGCAATAAACGTGCCACAAAATCAAAAAGTAAGTCATAACTGACATGATTTGGTTTTCTTTAAGTGTAGTTGCACTAAAATGATCCATTTAAATCAGTTTGGTTAATTTTTTTGCACCATTTTGGGTGATTAGAAAGGAAAATCGAATAAAACATTGGAATGATTAGATTATGTGCCTTACATTAAAGTCAACCTTTTGGTTATCGCTACTAATGTAAGGCCTTCTAAATATTATTTAGTAGCCACAGTAAAACGTTGTTTAATGTGTTTTGCATTCTCCGCTTCATCAATCATCGCGATTGCATAGTCAGCATAGCTGATTTGACTTTTCCCTTGGCTATTAACCAAAATTTGCTCGCCACCAACAATATAATGACCAGTTCTTGGACCATCAGCAATAAACTCAATTGCTGGGCTTAGATAGGTCCAATTTACATCATTACAAGTTCTTAATTGATCTAAAGCTTTTGCCATGTTATTGGCTAATGGTTTAAATTCATCTGGGAAATCCGGAGAGTCAACTAAACGAATAGTATGCTCAGGATTGACATATAAACTACCTGCACCGCCAACAACTAATAAACGATTAGGTTTACCGCTTAAAATATCAGTTAAGTGTTTTAAGCTAGTTTGATGTTGTGGAAGGGTTTCTGGTGTCCATGCTGCAAAAGCATCAATAATGACATCAAAAGGTTTCAAATCTTCATAAGTTAGATCAAACAGATCTTTAACTAGAATTTTTGCCTTAGGGTCAACATGAGCGTTGGGATTACGAACAATCGCCGTTACATCATGTCCACGCGCAATTGCTTCTTTAACGATCAGACTACCTGACTTACCACTAGCACCAATAACCGCAATTTTCATTTTTTACTCCTTTATTAATTTATAAGTATTGTTTGATTCAGGTTTTAAATTGGAAAAATCTTTTAACAATTTGATATTTTTAGGTTAATATTCTAAGTATCTATTGTAAAGTAGGTACCAAGCAGTAATATAGTTACTGAAATGATACTATTATTGAATTTAAAGGATTTTTAACTAATGTCACTCAACGTAATTTTACCTCCTTGCCCTGTCGAAATTACCCTTATGTTAATGGGTGATAAATGGAAAGTCTTAATCGTTCGTGATTTATTAACAGGTACAAAACGCTTTGGAGAATTAAAAAAATCACTAAACGGTATATCTCAAAAAGTCTTAACCCAACATCTAAGAACAATGGAAAAAAACGGCTTAATCAGCCGCAAAGTCTATGCCCAAGTACCACCTAAAGTGGAATACACATTGACCGATGTCGGTCAAAGTTTAAAACAAGTACATGATGCTATGTTAGCGTGGGGAAGTGCTTATAAATCAAAACAAAGTGATAATAAATAGGTTTCATTTATAAAATAATTTTTCTATTTATACATAAGTAATGTTAGTAAACTAATAGCATGATTTTCATTAAGCAAAAAATTATGGCTAATTAGCCTCAAATTTAGAACAAATGAAATAGAATTCATCCGGCTTTGAATCTTTATCCTGACCAATAACGATTGTATCTGGGTAGAGATTGTTGTCGGTAATAGGGGTAATTTCCTTTCGGAATATGTCTGTATCATTTAAAGGAATAGGTTCTTCACAGCTGCGTAATATAGGGTTAACCTCAATCAATTTAGCGAACTTGTACATATCACCTTTGGCTTTGGCATAAAAAGATGTGACAAAATTATCGCTTTCATAACGAATCATATTAACCCATACATTCTTAACTTTAATAGGTTGCTCAAAATAGTATTCGATTTCATTTATACTATCTTGTTTTTTTAAAGTAATTTTTTGTTTTGCAAGTTCAGCAATGATCTTTTTATCTTCTATGGCAAAAGGTTTTGACTGACATAATAATGCGGATCTAAATTGTTCTGTTATAGTCTTTGTGTCATCACTAGACGCATATCCAGATAAACTCAAAAAAAATAGCGTGTAACCTAAAAGTAAATATGATTTTTTCATAATTCATTGTCTATATGAGGTTATTAATGCTTTGTTGATTCAGTTAAGTTTTGTTTCTCTATAAAATCTCAATCCAATTATAAATGAAGAATAAGCAATAGTTAATAATTTTGATATTAACTTATTAGCCAACCTATCGCCATTTTGTTAAAACTATATTACTATGATTTAATTGATTTTCATTCTAAAAATTGATTATGAATAAGCCATCACCGAATTTAACCATTAAAGATATTGCCAAATTGAGCGGGGTGAGTAAATCCACTGTTTCGCGAGTTATTAATCACGACCCAATGGTGAAGGAATCGACACGTAACAAAGTGATGGCAATTGTTGAACAATATCAATTTACCCCATCCAAATCAGCTAGAGCAATGCGTGGTTATGGTAATAAAGTGATTGGTATAATTGTTACTCGCCTTGATTCCATATCCGAAAATCATGCAGTTCGAAACATGTTGCCTGTTTTTTATGCAAATGGGTATGATCCGATTATCATTGAGAGCCAATTTAGCCCGCAAAAAGTCGAAGAACACCTGACAATGTTAAAAGAAAAGCAAGCTGACGGTGTAGTGATTTTTGCTTTTACAGGATTGAATAGCTCTCGACTGACATTTTGGCAAGATAAATGTGTGGTTATTGCTAGGCCTTTTTCTGATTATACTTGCATTTGTTATGATGATGTAGGGGCGGTAAACAAAGCATTAACCTATTTATATCAAAAGCATAAAAAAATTGGCTATATTGGTATTACTAAACAAGATCAGACTACTGGCGAATTACGCTACCAAGCGTATACTAATTTTTGTCATACTCATAAACTTAAGCCAAATGCGGTGCTTGGCAAATTAAGCTATTATTCTGGTTATGAACTTGCCGAGTCGGTATTGGTTGATTCACCAACAGCAATCATTTGTGCTACCGATTCAATTGCTTTAGGTCTAAATAAGTTCTTATCTGAAAAAAATATCAATAATATTGTTGTTATTAGCATTGGTAGTAGTGAGCTGCTTAAATTCTTGTTTACCAAAACGATTACTGTCGATCTTGGTTTTGATAAAGCGGGTACTTATGCTGCAAACGAGTTATTGCAAATACTACAAAGTGGAGCAAAACCTAAAATTATTACGGTTCCTTCCCAAATACTCATTTAACTATTTTTGAGTGATATATTGCCTAAAATTGTGAGGTTTATCACAAAAAGGGAACGTTCCCATTTATTTAAATAATAATTCAATTTATGCTTAATTGTTACCAAATTAGGGTCGAAATAATTAAAAAAATTTTGGCTTAAATTGAAAATAAGGAGACTTAACAATGGCAAAAGCACCTAAAGTTTCAACAAAATCAATTATGCAATTGATTGAACTTGTTGGAGGAAAAGAAAACATTGCTAGTGTTACCCATTGTTTGACAAGATTAAGGTTTGCGCTTGCTAATCCCAAATTAGCCAATGTTGAAGCGATTGAAGGATTGTCTTTTGTCAAAGGATGCTTTAATAATGCCGGGCAGTTTCAGGTTATTATTGGAACGGATGTGGATAGTTATTACAAATTATTGATTGAGCAATTAAATATTGACGAAGCGACCAAAGAGCAAACAAAAGCCGCAGCTAAACAAAATATGTCATGGTTTGAACGGTTAATCTCAAATTTAGCTGAAATTTTTGTTCCATTATTACCTGCACTGATTGCGGGTGGTCTATTACTCGGCTTGCGTAATGTAATTGGTGAAATGCCAACTATTAACGATAAACCGCTTACTGACACGTATACTTGGTTGGTACCTATACATAGTTTCCTTTGGTTACCGTGTGAAGCGATTTTCCACTTTTTACCGGTGGCTATTTGCTGGTCTACAGTCAAAAAAATGGGCGGTTCTCCTGTGTTAGGGATTGTTTTAGGCATAACACTGGTTTCTCCACAACTGATGAATGCTTATAATTTAGGGAAAATCGTTCCTGAAGTGTGGGATTTTGGTTGGTTTACGATTCAAAAAGTCGGCTATCAAGCACAAGTGATTCCATCTATTTTTGCTGGTTTGGCATTGGGATGGATCGAAACTCGATTACGTAGAATTGTCCCTAATTACCTAACTTTAGTGATTGTCCCAATTGTATCACTCCTATTAGCCGTCGTCCTTGCACATTTTCTTTTAGGGCCAATCGGACGAATGTTAGGCAATGGTATTGCTTATGTGGTTAAATACTTAATGACTGGTGATTATGCCTTCATTGGTTCGGCAATTTTTGGATTCTTTTATGCACCGTTGGTTATTACTGGAATTCACCATACTACATTAGCTATCGATATGCAGATGACAGAAAGTATGGGCGGTACACCAATTTGGCCAATCATTGCTTTATCCAATATTGCTCAAGCTTCAGCCGTTGTTGGCATCATTTTGATCAGTCGAAAACATAATGAGCGCGAAGTTTCCATTCCTGCTGCTATATCCGGCTATCTAGGTGTTACTGAGCCAGCTATGTACGGTATTAACTTACGATATAAATTCCCAATGTTCTGTGCCATGGTTGGTGCGGCTAGTGCTGGATTAATCTGTGGTTTATATGGTGTATTATCTAATGGTATCGGTGTGGGAGGATTGCCCGGTATCTTATCAATTAAACCTGTTTATTGGTCAATTTATGCCTTAGCAATGCTAGTAGCGATTATTGTTCCGATCGCATTAACTATCATTGTTTATAAAATAAAACAGAAAAAAGGCACACTAAATATTCAATAATGATAATAAATAGTAATTCACCCATTTTATGTGAATTTAATTTTACTGATTAAGAATAAAGAGCAAACAATGAATACGAACGAAATCCCTTGGTGGCAAAATGGTACTATTTATCAAATCTATCCCAAAAGTTTTCAAGCCAGTGGTACTGGTTCAACGGGAGATTTATTAGGCATTATCAGCCGATTGGATTATCTTAAAAATCTGGGCATTAGTGCGATTTGGTTAACGCCAATTTATCCCTCTCCGCAAGTTGATAATGGTTATGATGTATCGGATTATTATGATATTGATCCGGCTTATGGCACGATGGAAGACTTTGAATTATTGGTTAAGCAAGCGCATGAACGTGATATCCGTATTATGATGGATATGGTATTTAATCACACATCAACAGAGCATCCATGGTTTAAATCCGCCTTAGATAAAACCAGTCCTTTTCGATCGTTTTATATTTGGAAAGATGCCAAAGCTAACGGCTCAGAACCCAACAATTGGCGGTCAAAATTTGGCGGTAATGCTTGGCAGTGGCATGAGCAATCAGGACAATACTATTTACACCTGTTCGCAAAACAGCAAGCTGATCTCAATTGGGAAAATCCAACTGTTCGCCAAGAGATTAAAAACGTCTGTCAATTTTGGGCGGATAAAGGGGTTGATGCATTAAGGCTTGATGTGATTAATTTGGTCTCTAAACAGCAGGATTTTCCGGATGACGTGAATGGTGACGGACGAAGATATTATACAGACGGCCCGAAAATACACGAATTTTTGCAAGAGATAAGCCAAGATGTTTTCCTACCTAATGGTTTAAAAACAGTGGGCGAAATGTCATCCACTACATTAGAAAACTGTCAAAAATATGCCGCATTGGATGGTAAAGAGTTGACCATGACGTTTAATTTTCATCATTTAAAAATTGATTATCCAAATGGGGAAAAATGGACGCTGGCTAAGCCCGATTTACTTGAACTCAAAAAAATACTTGGCTATTGGCAAGTGGGTATGCACGGTAAGGCATGGAATGCGATTTTCTGGTGTAATCACGATCAACCTCGCATTGTGTCACGTTTAGGTAACGAAGACCAATACCACAACGAATCAGCAAAAATGCTAGCGATGATTCTTTATGGACTCCAAGGCACACCGTACCTTTATCAAGGTGAAGAGATCGGGATGACAAACCCCCATTTTACTCATATTTCGCAATATAAAGATGTAGAAAGTCTTAACATCTACCAAGAAAAAATTGCCGAAGGTGTGTCAGAGTCTGATATGTTAGCGATTCTTGCCAGTAAATCACGGGACAATAGCCGAACACCAATGCAATGGGATAACACCGCCAACTCTGGATTTAGTCAAGGTAAACCTTGGATTGAGGTGGCAAACAATTACCCGAAAATTAATGTTAAAGCAGCGCTTGATGATCCCAATTCAATCTTTTATTGCTATCAAACCTTAATCAAATTACGCAAAACGTATCCGATCTTTATTTTCGGTGACTATCAAGATCTAACGCCTGATAATGCTGATTGTTGGTGCTATGTCAGACATTGGAATAATCAAACGTTACTTGTGATAGCCAATCTGACCGAAAATACGGTTAAATGGCAATTGCCTAAAGCATTGGAAAATAGTTCTTGGCAAAACTTGTTAAGTAATTACTCAAATCAAACAGAGTTTGAAGGTGAAATGGTATTACAACCTTATGAGGCTATGTATTTGTTGCACGAAAATAATTAGCAATTTTTAACATACTAAAATTAACGCAGAATTGAATGGTTCAGCTGGGTATAGTGAGTTACTTTTCTGCTGGCTTATGCAAACAATAAATATGTTTACCATGTTTATTGTTTGGCATTTTTTGATTATAAATTAACGCGCGTTTCAGCTCTGAGGGTCTTAATCCGAAACTTGCAACACAAGTTCGGCTAAAGTGAGCTGAATCGGCAAAGCCCATATTATTAGCTAAAGTTGTTAATGTTGCCGATGCGTCAAGCGTGTTAATAACATCACGCAATCTTTTCCATAACAGATAGCCTCGGAAATTAATACCTAGATTTTCTCGAAATAGATGTAAAAAACGACTTTCGGATAAATAAATTTTATCAGCAATTTCTTTTGAGGATATCTGTTTTACCGGCAATAACGAAATTATTGAGGTCGCTTTAACTATTCGACTATCTTGCCGACAAAGACAACTTGTATTAGGGCGATATAATAAATTAACAATATGCTCGACATCGAATACCTGTTTATTTTCAATAGTATGTATAAAATATTGTGCCAGTATTGAGGCTTCTTCACGCGATAAACGATAAATAGGATCGTTTTCGGTAAAATGTGACAACAAATGAAAATAAGGCGCGTCGGGTTCGAGTAAAAAATTGATAGCGCAAGTTGTATTTAATTTATGTGACAGATTTGAACGAATAATAAAACCAAATTCACGATACTTTTTATCTTCTGTTTCTAAACTTAAAAAAATATCGTTTAGTGATATCGTTAATTGTAAACAAGGATGGCGATGAAAATCGGTATTAACGTTTTGGAGAAAGTACAAAGTTGCTGAGTCTTGTTCATCTAATTGAATCACTGAATCAATATGCAAAATGCGCTCTCCTGCTTATTTTATATCTGAATACTATACCAATGATTGATACTTAACTCCTGCCACAAAATAAAAATCACATTGACTTGATTAGCCAAGTATCAATTAACCTTCACTGAAGATTTTGCTAACCATACTATACCAATTAAACCTAAAAATATCATACCATATAGCCAAAAAATTTCATTAATGCCAATTAATAAACCTTGATTGGTAATCTGTTGTGCCAGCATAGCTGATACTTGCATGTTAGATAAATCTAGTTGATTGAACTGTTGATAAGTGTAATTTAATGCTTGGGAATTTTGATAAATTATATCAGTCAATTGACTGTGATGAATCACTTCACGACGCTCCCATAAAGTAGCGGTTAACGAGGTACCAACTGATGTCGACAACGTTCTAAAAAAGTTAAAAATACTGCCGGCAATTGCTAATTTATGAATAGGAATATCAGATAAAATAATAATATTTAAGGGCATAATAAAACATGCTATCGCAAAGCCTTGATAAAACTGCGGCCATGCTGTATCAGCAAAAGTCATGTTTGATTCAAATGTATATGCTCGCCAAAAAAAACAGAGTGCAAACACAATAAAGCTAAACGTCACCACTTTTCGCATATCAACATTTGAAGCAAATCGGCCAATTATTGGCGCAAGAAAAATAGGAACCAAACCAATTGGCGCCAACACTAAACCGGCGTAAGTTGCAGTATAACCAAACACACGTTGTAATAATTGTGGTTGAATAACCAGCGTGCCAATATGGAGTAAAAATGCAAAACTGATACAAATTGTGCCAATGGTAAAATTTCGGGATTTAAAAACGGATAAATCAATAATTGGATAATCTGTTGTTTGTTCCCAAATAATAAAATAACTAATAAAAACAACAGCTAATACAGAAAGAATAATAATCTGATTAGAATTAAACCAATCAAGCTCTTTTCCTCTATCTAATACCAGTTGTAAACATCCCACGCCAGCTATAAATAAAACTAATCCAATCCTATCAATGGGTAGTTTGCTGGTAGCCGTTTCACGATCTTTTAATAAAAGGTGAACACCAAACCAAATGATGATCCCGAAAGGAATATTGATTAAAAAGATCCATCCCCAAAAATAATTATCACTAATCCAACCACCTAGAATTGGACCACAGATTGGCGCAATAATAATTGTCATTGACCATATGGCTAATGACATATTTTTTTTGGCCGGCGGGCAATACGCTAATAGCAAGCTTTGTGATAAAGGGATGATTGGTCCAGAAACCATACCTTGCAATAATCTTGAAAAAATCAGCATGGCTAAACTATTTGAAATACCACAAAGCCAAGAGGTGACTACGAAAAATAAGATAGAATAAGTAAATAATTTCACTTCACCAAAACGCTGAGCTAACCATCCCGTTAAGGGGATCGAAATAGCATTAGCAACGGCAAAAGAGGTGATAACCCACGTTCCTTGCGAATTTGAAGCACCAAGATTACCCGTAATGGTTGATAACGCCACATTAGTAATTGTTAAATCCAAAATCTGTAAAAACGCGATTACCGCTAATAAAATAATTAGTAAGATAAATCTGATGCCAGTTAAAGGCAATGAGGACGCTTTACTTTGATTCATTGAATAATCTGCGTAGCGTAGAAATTGGTTTTTACAATATCCTCAACGAGCTGCTCAAATTCACTTTCATCAAAAGAAAGTGAATCCGTTTGATATTTTATCGTCTTCGCTGGAATATCGGTTAAAAGCTTACCTGACGTATCATGCGTATCCACATTAACATTCATTGATAAGCCTATACGTAATGGAAATTGTTTAAGTTGCGCTTTGTCTAATTCAATCCGTACCGGTAAACGTTGAATCACTTTGATCCAATTTCCTGTCGCATTTTGTGCAGGTAGCAAAGAAAAAGCGCCACCGGTGCCCATCGCAATACCACTTATCTTTCCTTTATACTCAACTTTTTCACCATAGTAATCACTTTCTAAGGTAACTGGTTGACCGATACGAATATCGTTTAACTGTACCTCTTTAAAATTTGCTTCTACCCATACTTGATCTAATGGAACAATAACCATTAAACGCTCACCTTTAGTCACTTGTGTACCAACTTGGACACTTCGCCTCGCGACATACCCAGTTACAGGTGCGGTGATTTTGGTTCGCTTTAAGTTAAGCCAAGCTTGTTTTAATTTAAAAATTGCTTGCTGAATACTTGGTTGTTCTAATAATGGCGTTTTCATTAGTAGAGCATTATTAATGGCTAATTCATGCTTAGATATATTTAAATCATTAATAGCAAAATCGACATCTTGCCTTGCATGAATAATCTCTTCTTTTGAAATGACCTTTCGTGACCAAAGATTCTCCCGGCGTTCAAGATCTTGCTTAAGTTTGTCTAACGTGACTTGTTTTAACTGAATGCTGGCTGAAAGTTTTTCATTTGTGATCTGAATTTGATGCAACTCTCTAATCGCTTTGATTAACGCATTTTTGGCATAACCAAATTCATTTTCTGCATCAACTGCATCAATCGTTGCTATCACATCATTTTGTTGAATAAAATCGTTATTATCGACATTAATCGTTAATATTCCACCATTTACTTGCGCATCAACCGGGACCTGATTACCCATAACATAAGCATTATCAGTTGATTGATTAAATCGACTAAACATAAACCAATAAACGCCATAAGCCAAAGCAAAAAAAAGAAATAATAGCGTTAATATAATCAGCTTCTTTTTACGTTTAATTGGGGGCGGTGGCGAATCTATCTCTTTATCCATACTTTTATCCGTCTAACTACAACATAATTAAGGGTAGAAAACAGTAGTATTAGATAGATAATTGGCTTTGTCTTGAATAAAGTAGCTAACTTGATTTTAAATTGATATGGCTGATTTATTTGAATGAATTTTGGGTAATTAATACTTAATAAATAATGGTCAAAGGGAGTTGTTGAATTCACCCAGACAGGTATCGCTCGGTCGATTCATCATGCTGAATAATGCCATGATAACCATAATCCCCTGATGCATCGTAAAATGATTACAACAGAAAAATCAACCATATAATGACTTTTGTCCATCAATCCATATACTTTAGATGAATCTGGTTATTCGGGTAATGTTGAAGTTAATGATATGGTTTTATTTCAGTGATTAGAAATAATCGACTTATTAAGCTTACTTAACCTGCTACTTGTTAGATTAGCATTGGTAATCAATCTATAGAGATAAATGCTATTTTTCTATTTGAAATGGTTCATTTTGAATGAGATAAGTACAATATTTGTTGATTATCAATAATGAGTTTTGTGATGCTTCTCACAAATTTGGTAAATATTAATATTGTTATAAATCCCATTAAAATAGGGCTGAAATTTTAATTAATTGTTATTTTTTGTGAAGTACTTCATATTTTTCCCTTTCATTTTTGATATTTCCCATCATTTTTTTCAATAGAGTCCAATTGTGTACATTTGAATGTGTAGATTTTGGTTTTTGAGTTTTACTCAGCTCTCTTTATCTTAATTATAACTTCATTATAAATAGGGAGAGTAACAACGTGTTAGAAATCATTCCTAAAAATAACATAGCTATAAATGTATTGGTTAAAACTTGGCAAGAAGCACTAACTAAAGCTGGTGAATTGTTAGTTATAAATGGTTATACCTCTGAGCAATATACGCTCGATATGATTCAGGCTGTTAATGAGTTTGGTCCTTATATTGTTATTGCTCCAGGCATTGCTTTAGGTCATGCCAGACCAACTAAAAATGTGTTTAAAACAGGTCTTAGTTTAATTGTGTTAAAAGAACCCATTGAATTTGGTTCAAAAGAAAATGATCCAGTTCAAGTCGTTCTTGGGCTTTGTGCGATAAATGATCTAGATCACCTACAAACATTAACTCAGATTTGTGCTTTTTTGGATCAAGATAACGCCATGCAAATTCTAATTAATAGTCAATCTGTAGCCTACATTGCTGCGGCAATAAATAATTTTAAATCATAGGAGTCGTTATGAAAATAATCTGTGTTTGTGGAATGGGTTTAGGTTCTAGTGTTATCGCGAAGATGAATTTAGAACAAGTCCTAAAATTAATGAATATCGACGCCCAAGTTGATACTTGTGATGTTGGCAGTGTACGTAGTACTCCTGCTGATTTATATGTCACTACTTATGAACTTGCTCAATCTATGCCGGTTGAATATAAAGATAAAACCGTGATTTTAACTAATTTTGTACGTAAAGTTGAGATTGAAAAATCGATAGATGAGTGTTTAAAGAAACTTAATTTGCGCTGATTGAATAGGAGTATTAAACATGAGTGAAATTATTGATTTTATTATTTTTCAACTGTTAGATAGGGCACCTATTTTTTTAGGTTTAATAGCCTTAATTGGACTTTTATTACAAAAAAAGAAAACAAGTGAAATCATTGATGGGGTAGTTAAAACCATCGTTGGCTTATTAATCTTAACTACTGGGGCTGGAGTATTATTAAATTCAATAAGCCCAATCATGACTAAATTAAATGCTTCTATGGGGATTCAAGGAGTGCTTCCAGCTAATGAGGCAGCCTTTGGTGTCGCTATGGTTGATTTAGCTAATACTATAACTATTACATTTTTAATCGGTTTTTTATTACATCTGTTTTTAGTTTTTATCATTCCATTCAAAAGCTGTAAAAATGTTTACTTAACAGTACATATGCAATTGTTCCTAGCTACTTTTATGGTTGTTTCATTACCCGGCACATTAGGGTTGTCAGGTACCGGATTGATTATAACTGGTGCAGTATTTTGTGCGTTGTATTGGACTTTTACACCAGCCATTACCCGAATTATAGGTAAAAGCTTTATGGGTGAAGATTTTACTTTAGGTCATCAACAACAAGTCGGCGCATTATTAGCTAGTAAAATTGCACCATTGTTTGGTAAAAAAGAACAAGATGCTGAAGAGTTAAAATTACCCGGTTTTCTTTCTATTTTTCGTGACAATACCATTTCACTCTCATTTTTGATGCCCCTAATTTTTATTGGTATAGGGTTAGCCATTGGTTCAGAGGGGATTACGGAATTAAGTGGCAGTACTAACTGGATTATGTGGTTAATAATTGAAGGTTTACAATTTACTGCTGGTGTAGTTGTGCTATTGGTTGGTGTAAGAATGTTTATCGGGTCTATCGTTCCTGCTTTCAAAGGTATTTCAGATAAATTGATCCCAAATGCATTACCAGCACTTGATAGCCCTTCAGTCTATCCCTTCTCACCAACAGGAGGTATGTTAGGATTCCTTGCTTCTGTTGTTGCTGCATTAGTCGTGATGTTTGCAACAATAATCTTTAAATGCCCAATTATTGTTTTCCCTAGCCCAATCATTATGTTTTTTGACGGTTGTTGTATGGGCGTGTTTGGCAATAAGTTCGGTGGTTACAAAGGGGCACTTGGCGCTGGTTTTGTCACAAGTTTACTTGCTCACGCCGGTATAATTTTACTTTATCCAATGATGGGCCCAATTTATGGTTCTGGATTAATGTTCTCAAATATCGACTTCACCTTAGTTTGGTTACCATTCATCTATTTAATGAAGTTTATCGGTATTATATTTGGTCTGGTTTAATTAAAGCAGGGATATGATATGAAAATACAATTAGCGCTTGATTTATTGGATGAAGAACAAGCCTTAAATATGGTTAAAATGGTGGGTGACAATGTTGATATTATTGAAGTTGGTACCTCACTATTAAAATTAGCTGGGGTACAACTTATTGAAAAAATTCGTTCAATAACGCCTAATAAACCAATATTTATTGACATGAAAATTATTGATGGACCTGAACGTGAAGCCACATTAATGGCCAACGTCAAAGCGGATTATTACTCTATGTTAGCGGTGGCAACTGATACCGCTATTACTAAAGTACTTAATATCGCTCAAAAACATCATGCACAGGTTGTTTTTGATATGCAATCAGTAACCAATTATCAAGAACGGAGTTTGCAATTAAAAAATTTAGGTGCGCAAATGATTTGTGTACATAAAAATTGTGATTGTGGAGATAGCTTTAATGAAGCTTTTAATGAATTTATTGATATCAAAGCAATAACTCAACTACCTGTGGCATTAGCTGGTGGTATCAATTTAATTACCTTACCGGAAATAAAAAAACAGCTAAAACCAGAGGTGGTAATTATTGGTGGAACCATTCTTAAAGCTGAAGATCCTATAGCCACAACTAAAGCGTTACGCATTATTGCAGATAGTTAAAAATGAAATAGAGGATTTTTTATGAGTAAGCTAGATAATATTACACGAGAATCTTGGATATTAGATAATTGTCCTGAATGGGGTACTTGGTTAAATGATGAGATCGAAGCGCAGCAAGTTTCAGCCAATTCTGTTGTAATGTGGTGGCTAGGTTGCGTTGGTTTATGGATTAAGACACCAGGTAATACTAATTTATGTATCGATCTTTGGTGTGGAACTGGCAAAAAAACTAAACAGCTACCGTCAATGAAAGCTACACATCAAATGGCTCGGATGAGTGGTTCAAGAATTGCGCAGCCAAATTTAAGAAATGTACCTTTTGTTATTGATCCTTTTGCTATTAAAAATGTTGATGCCATTATTGCAACTCATTTTCATTCTGATCACATTGATATTAATGTAGCTGCCGCTGTTATAAAAAATTGCGCAGCCGATGTCCCTTTTATTGGTCCACAAGCTTGTGTTGATTTATGGACGGATTGGGGGGTACCAGAATCTCGCTGTATTGTGGTTAAACCTGGTGATAATATAAAAATCAAAGATATTGAAATAGAAGTTTTAGAATCTTTTGATCGAACTGTATTAATTACTGAACCGCCAAGACCTTTAAATGAACCGAATCAAATCCCTAATATGGATTTGCGATCAGTCAATTATTTAATTAAAACGTCTGGTGGCAACATTTATCACTCTGGTGATTCTCATTACAGTAATTTATTTGCTAAACATGGTAAGCAACACGATATTGATGTTGCATTTGGTTCGTTTGGTGAAAATCCTATTGGCATAGTTGATAAACTCACTTCTATTGATATTTTACGTATGGGAGAAGCATTGCGGTGTAAAGTAGTTATCCCAATTCACCATGATATCTGGTGTAATATGTTAGCTGATCCGAATGAAATCCTAGCGCTATATGAGATGCGTAAATACCGTTTACAATATAAGTTTAAACCATTCATTTGGCAACCAGGTGGTAAATTTACCTATCCTCAAGATAAAGACAACATGGTTTATCAGTTTCCAAGAGGTTTTCCTGATATATTTGAACACGAAACAAATGTTCCTTATCCAGCATTTTTATAGCATTATAATGTTTAAACTATCTGATATTCAGATGGTTTAAACAACACAATCAAGGAAAGCCATGCGATTAGATTATATTTCTGTCAGAATTATTAAAACGATAGCAATCAATCCAAATATATCGATTAACCAACTTTGTAACCAGATTTGTATTAGTCGCAGGCATTTTTATTATCGGTTGGGAACAATGAATGATTGGTTAACAAAAAATAACTTCCGCAAAATAGATAACAGCCGTTCACAAGGATTAACTTTACTTGATCATGAGGTAACAAAGATCCTTGATCAACTCGATCTTATTTCAACTCACCATTATGAATTAAAAAGTAATGAGCGAATGGATCAAATTTTAATATTTCTAATTTTAACCAATAAACCGGTATTTTTGGATGATTTAAATCAAATTAATCGAGTCAGTCGCAATACAACATTAAATGACATCAATATAATCAATCAAAAATATCATGGAATTATCATTTTTAAAAAGAAACAAGGATATTGCTTAACTACTGATGTATTAAAACAACGTTTTTTAGCCTTACAAATTATTCAAATACACTTTAAATTTAAAAGTAACTTTATTTATCAGCTGATTTTAGATACATACTATCAAAGTAACATACAGAATGTTTCTACAATCATTGAGGAGATAAATAATGTAATCTTAGCAGTAGAAACTAGTTTAAAAAGGCATTTTACTGATAAAGATCGTCAATTACTGTGTTATATGTTATTAATTACCTTGTTACACGTTATTAATAACAAACAAAATATTTCATTTAATCAACAACAAAAAAACTATTTATGGTTTACTTCCGAGTGGTATACAGCCAAGTTAATGCAAAAAACATTGCGCATAAATCTTGATATACAGTTGCCTGATAATGAAATTTTATTTGTAAGTTTATTATTGTCGATCCTTAAAAGCTTTCATTCTGATGAAAAGATCAGCCAGCAAGATAGTAATTTAATTAGATATATAAGAATGCTTATCGCTGAATTTCAGCGTTTAGCTGGTGTTTATTTTATTGATAAAATAGGACTACAACGGCAACTATTTATGCATTTAAAACCAGCCATTCGGCGCGGATTATTTAATATTAATATCGAGAATTTACTTCTTGATGATATAGAGCAACTCTACCCACAAATTTTTAGCATAACTAAACGCGTTGTAACAATTATAGAAGCTGAGTACCATTTTCAATTTACTAACCATGAACTTGGTTATATTGCTATGACTTTTGCAGCCTGGATCAATAAAAATAAAGAAACCAAAGAAAAAAATATTTTACTGATATCTGAGGATGGTGTTTCAGTTACCTCAATATTAGAACAAAAATTACGAAAATTAACCGTTATACCATTGATCATTCACTTAAAAACCTTACAAGAGTATAAACAAGGAAATTACCCAAAGCAGATTGAATTAATCATTACTACAACTAATCTTCCCGATATTGAAAATAAAAAAGTGCCTGTAATAAAAGTAAAACCAATTTTAACTAACCATGAACAACTTACCATAAGGCAACTATTGGAAAATCGTGATTATGAATCACAATTACCAATCATGGTTAATGCATTGATGAATGAAATTGATTCTTATATTCCTAAGCATCTTCGTTCCAATATTCGCGTCAAATTTGACAATATTATCCGTCAAAACGTAGCGTTAATCGGATTACCTATAAAAGAAAATTTCACATTAGAACAAAGCCTACATGGCAATATTGGCATATCGCGTTCACAATTAAATTGGAATAAAGCCATTGATCTTGCTGGTCAACCTCTGATTAAGCGAGGTTTGATTAAAACAGATTATTTACAGGAGATAAAAGAGAATATTAATAAATTTGGTATGTATATGTACCTTACTCCCAATATTGTACTACTACATGCTTCGCCTATAGATAATCAGCCGCTACCCTATTTATCATTATTAAAAGTAACTAGGCCAATCCCATTTAAGATTGGGCAAAAATTGGCTGCGGCATCAATAATTTTTCTGCTTGTACCAGAAAAAACCGCCAGCCATATAAAATTGTTAGAACAATTAAATATTTTGTTAACTAACCAACAAAAACTAAATGACTTATTAAAAGCCAATAATATCGAAAGCATAAAAAGAGTTTTATTTAATTCTTAAATAATTATAAAAAGTAAACTATAACATATTGTTTAGATTTATAATTCATCCAACATATTAACCAAAATCCACAATACTTTAGCTGAACTATTTTTAAAGTAGTTTGGTTATTATTGAAGCGGTAAATCATTCGTTGCCGTTATTAAAATGGTATAGACTCCTCAATATTTTTTACAGAGATATGAATCAAAAATGTGATTTATGCCTAAAACGAGAGCCAACGGTGGGTAAAAATGTTGCTCCGGCTTTAACATCTAACCAAATCTGCCGATAACGTTGGCGTCGCTTTACTCGGCAATAATTCGCCAATATGGAAAACCCTTGCTTTTCCATTATCCGCAGAAAACAGGACTTCCATTTAGCGGCGGTATTGGAGTTAATCCCTAATTGCTGATTAGCGGTTTTAAGAGTTTCACCTTGTAGCAATAAGTCAACAAAAGGTAACCACAGTTCGCAATGAGATAAATGATCTAATTGATATTTTTTGAGCGGATTAAACGTACGTCGACAGCTTCGGCAACGAAAATTAAGGCGGTGACCAATACGAACCGTCAGAGGTGATTCGCAATAATCGCAAGGCATGACGGATGTACTGAGCAAATCTTTAAGCCATGATTTAAATGCTTGCGCTTGCTGACTGGCCTGGTCAGGGGTGGTTTGCTCAAGGTCTAATACCGCTTGATAAAGGTCAGGCTCATGCTGCTCCAGCAATTGCCGTATAACATTATCCCGTCTACGAGCTGCACGTGGTGATAGGTTGAACCGGACTGCAATAAAACTGTGGGGCTGAGTCGTTAAGGTGTACGGAGCAATATCAATCAGCAATGATGTCGGTTTAAGGCGCTGGCATAATGGACTTGCTGCAACGAACTTGGGCAACTGTTGCAAAAATCGCTCTGCAGCAGGCTGTTGCCTACTCGGTAAAATTGCATGATACATCATTACGCTCCTTATAACGGTATAGACTCCTCAATAATTTTCACAAACACTATAACCTAAAAAGTAAACAGTTGGAATTGTTTAATTAACGACTGCCCAGCCTAAACAGAATATGCTATATTATTTTTTAATTGATTTTACAAGGTGATACGATGGATATAAAACTCACCAAGCATGATGAAGGCACGGACGATGTGTACAGCATTATGCAACGTGTGTTATTGCGTGATAACCAAATTAACCAAGAAAAAGAACATCTTTGGATGATTGGGATGAATCAAGCTGGTTATATTCTTTACATCAAACTGATTGCGCTTGGCAGTTATAAATCGGTCGATGTTGAACCGATGAATGTATTTCGTGTTGCGGTGATGAAAAACGCATCACGGGTGATATTAGTTCACAACCATCCGTCAGGATCGCTGACGCCGTCGGATGCCGATAAAGATATCACTGATCGCCTCATTCAAGTTGGCCGTATTTTAAATATCGACCTAATCGACCACCTAATCATCACCCCAAAATCCTATATCAGCTTCCGCAGTACTAAACTTATGGACGAATTAGAATAAAGCCTAAAATACGTCCCAACTTATCAAGTGGTTGATATGATCCGTAAGGAAGAAAAAAAGATCGCTAAAGAGAAGTTGGCGGTTGAAAAGGATAAGACAAAAACAGCTCAACAAAAAGCAAAAGCGGAAAAAGGACGTCGGGAAAAATCAGAGACTGAAAAGAAAATATTGATTAATGCTTTGTTGGATAAAGGTGTTTCGGTTGATGATATTGCTAAGATTTTGGGGATAACGGTGAAGGCGGTGGAGAGGGTTGTAAAAAAACAGGATAGTTGCTTGAATTTGATATAACAACTATCCGCTAGTGGTTGATAGAAAATAGGATCAATAATTATCTTTATATACCAAAAAAACGATTACTAGATGATAGTTCTAAAATTACACTTCCTGTAAATGATTCGTCTAAATTATCAAATTTGTCTTGAATAATTGGCGCGATAAGTTGCCCATTTGAATTTAAAACTAAATCCGCTAATTTATATAATTCTTTAATATCAATAATTTCAATCTTGTCTTGAGTCGTAAATCTCGGATAAGGTAAATTAATATTTTTATCCTGTATGAAAGACATATAGGCAATATCAAATGCTGCAACTAACGTTTGTTTTTTTCCACTACCCGCATTTGACTCAAAGGCTTTAATATCAAATCGATAAGAATCTTCATCAAATGTCACATACCATTTTTCTTTATATATTGATTCAGAATAATTAGAAAAATAAGTATTAAATATATTAATATTATTTTTTGTAAAAACACTTATACTTTCTTTCAAACTAAAGATTAAAGAATCTAATTGTGTGTTAATTGCTATTTTATCTTGAGCTAAAGCAGCTAACTGACCAAGCAAAGCTTTATCATTAGATATTTCAGATGATAATTTTGTTATGCTTTCATTTAGTTTGGTATATTCAGCTAAAGAACCTTGTTGACCAAGTTTGCTTAATACCGAATTATAGCTTTCAATAGAAGTTAATCGAATCGAAAATAAAGTATTTAACTTTTCATCAATTTTAGCTATACGTTTCAATAAATAACTTTCTTCGTTTTTTAGCATGCCATTATGAAAATTTATCGTATCTTCAAATTTACGCTGAACATCAATATTTAAAAGATTTGCCTCTTCATAAATATATTTAACATTTTTAGCATCATATTTAAATTCATCATTAATTAATGTATTCAATCTTTCAACTAATACATCTTTATCTAATGTCAATTTAGTTATACTTTCTTCGATAGAATGTATTTTAGATTGCAAAACTGCTAATTCATCTTCATCTTGAGCATAACGTCTTTCAATCTGAAAAGAATCTCTCAATTCAATTTTTTCAGATAATTCGACTTCTAATAAATCTATTTTTTGTTGTAATCCATTAGGTACAATTGATTTCAATGCTTTATAATTTTCTGATACTTTTTTAAAGTCATTTGCTAAACTTAATTTACTATTAATTTTTTCTATATTTTCAAAACCAAATAAAAATAACCAAATAGTTGTATAATCAATTATGCTAGTAGAGGCATGAAGGTATTTTAAAATATTGCTAACTTCATAATCTTTATTTCGGACAAATTTTGGAATTAATTGCCTGAAAGTAGGTTTCGGCTCTTTTAAAGAAAATAGTTTTTGTTTTAATACTTCATGAAATGATTCTAAAGAATAAGTTTCTCCATTAATACTATTAATTGAATCTATCTTTGATGTTTTACTGTTAATAGCGATTTGTCGAGATATTTTTATATCACTAATACTATCGGTTTCTAGATTATTTCCCAAAGTAAGTTCAAATTTTAATAGGTTTGATATCAAAAAGTCTTTGACTACCGTATTCTCAATTTTTTTATTTTCATTATCTGTATAAAATTCTTCAATTTTCCCACCAAAACAGTAATTCAAGCATCGAACCAATGTTGTTTTGCCAAGGCTATTGGAAGTTCCATCTTTGTTTGATATACCAACGATAAGATTTAGACCTTTAAAAAACTTTATATGACGTATAACATCACCATTATCTTTAGTAATCGTTAGCCTTTTAAGATACATTTTAACCTACCTTCTTTGCTTTCACTTACAATACCAAGCATAAATAACCAATCTAATGCTAACATAAACCGATTAAACGTTATTGGATAAAGTTTATTATATTTTTGATATAAATCGGTTAAATGTAACTCTGTAATACCCGACTCATAAAAAAACTGAATTAAAGACGCACCTAAATAATATAAAGAAATATTAGGGCGAGTTTCGTTAAGAATTAGCATTTTTTTTCCATATATTCAGATTTCGGTTTATCAAAAATTTTACAGCTTGCAAATACAAAAATACAACATAAGATAAATCTTCGGGAAATAAAGTATGCTTATAACATTTCTTAAATTCATCATTTATCTTACATTCAATAGATTGATTTAAATCATCAGCAGTAATATTTTTAAAATCCAATTTTAAATTACATTTTAACCTACCTCCTTCGCTCTCACTTACAATACCACATAAAAATAACCAATCTAATGCTAACATAAACCGATTAAATGTTATTGGATAGAGTTTATTATATTTTTGATATAAGTCGGTTAAATGAAATTCTGAAACACCTGATTCATAAAAGAAATGAATTAAACGTGAACCTAAATAGTATAATGAAATATTTGGGTAAGTTTTATTAAGAACTAACATTTTTTTGTGCCATATATTCAGCTGTTGGTTTGTCAAAAATTTTACAGCTTGCAAATACAAAAAATACAACAAAACCAACATAAGATAAATCTTCTGGAGATAAAGTATGTTTATAATATTCCTTTAAATCATCCTTAATTTTACATTCAACCCGATGAATTAAATCATCAGCAGTAATATTCTTTGCTTCATATTTTATACCACGATAAACATTATTAACAAACTGAATAATTTGATGGCGTATAGAACCATCAGCTGATTCTTCTATTGTCTTTAATCTTTGCTCAATAATATACATTCCTTCATCATAATATTCGTAATCATCGGCATATCTTTTAAGATTATTGAACTCTATTTTATCTAAAATATTATATAACTCTGTATCGGGTAATTCCGGATAATATTGTTTTTCTGATAACATCATTGCTATGTCTTGTAGCAGTTTTTGCATAATATTGCCTTTTGGCTCTGGTACAGAAAAGTTATAAACATTACCATTGTTAACAATATTATTACTGCCATTAATATACCTAATTTTATGGCTATTTGACATTCTGATCCCTTTTATTAGTTACGTCACCATTTATAACGTTGTTATTATCACCAATAACATCACGCATTTTATGAGATCTTTTATTAATATAAGAAAATACCCCAATAATCGCTATAATCAAACTAATTACAGCTATAATAATTTTCACCCAATCATCTGAAGAAATACCTAGCCACATAGAATATACTCCTTTACTGAGAAATAATAACAATTAAATTCAATTAAAACCGTAAAATAATATTGCCAAAGATCATACTATAATCACATGTATATAGAAACAGTATATACTGTTTTTAGGTATGAAAACCAAGTATCTTTTTTTATTAATTATATTTCTTTATTTTAACCAAATTTTTCGAAGTATTTCACAAAAATAACCACTTTTTAGAGTTATGCATAGCTATACCATTAGCATATTAATCGACTAACATACCCCAAAACTTGTCAAATATTTGCCTTCACATGTCACAAGTAGTAGGACAAAAAAATAGTTATATTATTTTGAGTGAATGATAACTACGAACATTCAAACAACAATATTGCACAATTACATTAAACACAAAACGGATTAAAATAGCTTATAGGAAAATCTGCAAATATATTATCAAAGATAATACCAATGCAATTATGGTACTTTTTCAGTTTGGTGATTTAAAATTAATAACAGTAAATATTGAATAAATATCGAGGATCGCTCCTCGATAATTTTTACCCCTTTACACACACCACTTGCCTTAATTGATGCATTATCTCGACCAATTCATTTTGTGTAGCCATAGCAGCATCAATATCTTTGTATGCCATTGGGATTTCATTAATCACATTAGCATCTTTTCGACATTCGACATTCGACATGTGCCGTTGCTTTGATTTGATCTTTAATGGTAAATCTGTTTCTCGTCGCTGTTGGGCTTATCACTCACTACACAATATGAAAAAACCATCTCATTTATTAAGTTATTGTTAAATATATCTTTTTGTTGTTTCGAGAACGAAAAAACAGAAGAGTAATGATGCCGACAGGCTGAAAAAATATTTGGTGGGCTGAGTTGGGATGAGATTCAACAGCCCCTAGAGCAAATTAGAGATTATGCATTAAAGACCAAATAATTGCTTCACCATTTGTTGATTGTATTTATCCTGACCACGCCAATAAGTGGCATATACCCAATCGTGTTTTCCCCTTGTTGGGCGCTCATAAGAAGCGGGTTGTAAAATCCCCACACAAGCCAAAATTTCAATAACGGTGTTACGTTCATCCTGATTGGATTTAAAGTTAGGTACATCCGTCAGTTTATCACTCAGTGAACCCGGGTAATCATCTTGCTGACAAGATGCAATAATGGCTAATATCCCTTTTAAAATAGCTATATCATCTTTGGTCGGTTCAGAGATTGCCTGTTTAGTGAATTGCATGAGATCAAAGTAGGTATAAAGTAAATCACCATGACGCACTCCTCCCCACTTTATTCGTTCAAAGTTTAAGATATTTAAATCTGCTTTGACGTAGTTTTCATTACCTATCATGCCATATTTGAGATCACGGCAGACCTGACACGTATAGGATGAATGACTCATTTGGCCATCTTGATAAGATTGACCAGACACGACTGGCGTATATTGATGCGCTGTCATTAATTTGGCGATAAAGTATGATGCAATACCTGAGCGCCAATCAAGTCGTCGCGTTGATAAGCTGCTCAAAAAGGCCTTGGCAACGTGTTCAAGTGTGATTGTGGCGACGATGTTTATGATTTTATTGACACAATCATCGTGTGATATGGTAATGGGATCAAACATTAATCCTTTTTCTTTCGCATACGCGAAGTCGTTCGGCTCTGTTTTTATCTCCTTTCTGTCCTTCCAGCCATTTTTCCAATAGGTTTGAAACAGAATCTTTTTTGCTTTTTTGTCCATTTAATCACCGTATTTGTCTATTTTACTTTGAATTAGCACGAGTGAGCCCTCTAGCCATTGAGTTTAACTCATTGCGATAAATGATCAGATTCAGCAGTGATTTGATATTTTTCTTTTACTGCAATTAGCTTCGAACCGTCATTAAAAGTCACGTGCTAATCTTTAGTAAGCAAATAGTGTGTTAACACTTGCCTAAGCCCAAAGCCAAGTTTCAGAAGCATAGGAAAACCTTCCCAATATTTGGATTGAAAAATACAAATCATCACCCAAAATGATCGGCTGTTTTTTGCATATCAATCTGCCAAGGTTGACCATCAATAACACCTTTTAAGATTTAAATAAACTTCATCAATTTATCGGCGAGTTTGCTATTTTAAAGCAAATGAGCGAGTCATAAAAATAAATTTATCAGACTTACTATATCAATTTTGTCATTTACAAATAAATAATCAGCGTATAGAATTCACCCGCTTTCCTGAATAGTGCTGCTGCAGGAAAACAGTAATTATCTTCTCAATTTGAGGAGACGCTTTTTTATTGTTTTCTAGGTGGCTATTATGTCTACATTTTCTCGTTTACAAAAACGTTTGTCCCGTCTTGGGATTGAAAGTCATTTTAATAATGATATTTATACTTTAAATAAAGAAAATACTTCTGCTCAGATTTTGTTACCGAGTCCACTGCCATTAGAGCAAAAAGCGGTAGAACAGCTACTGAACTTTGCATCTGTGAGCGTTCCTAATAGTGTAGGGAAAGTTTGCATGGCTCGTGCTACACCTGATTTTCATCCGGGTGCGGTTGCGCCTGTTGGTAGTATTGTTGCAACTACACAGGATTTAGTTATTCCGGCAGCAATTGGTACCGATATTAATTGCGGTATGCGGCTTTTTACCACCGGTTTAAGCTTTGATCAGGTGTGTGAACAAAAATCGACAATTATTGCACAGTTAAAACGTGTGTTATTGCAAGATGAACGCGATGTACCTGTTACTCCACACTCTTTTCAAGCATTATTCGATCAAGGCCTTGCAGCATGGTTATCGGCGTTACCGCAGCAAGGTTTGTGGAATTCAGTTAATTATGAACGGTTACACGCAGAGCTTAATAAAATATCGGGTAATCACTTAATTAAGGCAGATAGTCAGTATGCACCTGAAGCCTTTTTTGAAAAGCGCGATATTATTCGCCCTGCGAGTTTAGGTACAGTCGGATCTGGCAACCATTTTGTCGAGTTACAAATTGTTGATGATATTATCGATCGACATTTAGCTTATCAATTAGGTCTTGAAAAAAGTAGTGTCGTCGTCATGATTCACACCGGATCGCGTGATGTTGGTTTTTACATTGGTCAGCGTTGGCAAGATAGAGCAAAAGCTTTATGGCCGAATAATGAAAAGCAACCAAAATCAGGATTGTTTGGTTTAACAGATAGTCACGCACAAGCCTATTTACACGCTATGGGGGTTGCTGCGCGTTATGCTTGGATTAATCGAATTGTGATTACCGAATTGATACGTAAATCGCTTGCAACTATTTTTCATCAAGATGATAGTCAACTTGTGGTCGATATTTCACACAATATCATTTTGCCTGAACATGAGATGAATATTCATCGTAAAGGGGCAACGCCTGCTTATGCTGGTCAAATAGCTTTAATCCCTGGCTCAATGGGTGATCATTCTTATGTGGCAGTAGGTAAAGGTAATGCAGATTGGTTATGGTCTTGCTCACACGGTGCAGGTCGAGCAGAAAGACGACAAGCTATGCGTAGCAAAAAAGTCGAATATGATAAGGTCAACTTGCCATGGCAATGTATTACCTTAAAAGAAGAACGGCTACGTGAAGAGGCTCCCACAGCCTACAAACCGATCACATCAGTGATTGAAGCACAACAAAACGCCGGTTTGATTCAAACAGTGGTTAAACTTAAACCGTGGATTACGTTTAAGGTGTAATTTTTATACAACAACCGCATTGACTTGGCTTGATGCGGTTTTAAAAAACATAATACTTTTAGTTCTTTGGTTTTAGCGTTGTAGATTAACCAAAAGTTATCGCCACCAATGGTATTCATTTGAGGATAAACAACAGCAAGCGTTGAGGCTACGGCAATGGCTGCATCAACCGCATTGCCTCCTTTATGTAATACATCAATTCCAGCTTGAGTCGCTAAATAATTGGGGGACGTTACCATGATATTGGTCGTTATCGGGTTAAGACAACGCGAAGGGGTATCACAGTACTTTCCTGTCTCTGATAGCGGTATATCAGCAGCGCCAGATAAATGACTAATAAGCAATAAACTTAATAATATTGGGTGTCTTTTCCACATTTTAGATGTTCCTCAATTGTTAACAGTAACATTTTGAGGAATGCATATTCTATGCCAATAATAAACTTATTAAATTTTGCAGCTAAAATGATTATGACCAATGACGATAATACCGATCTTAATTGTCTTATAATGCTAGCGGTGTTCCGCGATACTTCAAATCCGGCTGTTTAATCCACTGCTGAGCATCAATAATCGCCAGCTCTCGGACATTTTGTTGTTTGGTGATATCAAGCACGTGATTTGCAGCATTGGCAGCGAGTTCAAAGGCGGTTAATAGGGATTGTCCATTGACTAAATGGGCAGTAAACAGACTACAGATTAAATCCCCAACGCCTAATGGACGGTGTGGAAAATCATATAATGGTCGAGCCAGATGATAGCTTTGTGATGGTGTGGCTAAAATCATTTCAAATAATTCCGTCGTTTTACCGGCATGTAGCAGATTTTTAACCAATATGGCTTGAATCGGCTTATTTTGCAGTGTTTTTATCGCGTTAAGCACATCGTTAAAGGTTTTAATTTCCAGATTCGATAATATCTGTAATTCCAATAAATTTGGCGTGATATAGTCAGCGTATTTGATTGCTTGCTTAGTGAAGAAATCAATAATATTTTTTGGCAGAGAACTGCCTTTATTGATGTCGCCCCCCATAACCGGATCGCAAACATAAATCGTATTAGGATTATAAAATTTAATCTTTTTTACGGCCTCAAGGATCTCTTCACCTTGTTCGGCAAGTCCAATATAGCCCGAAATAATGGCGTCAATAGATGACAATACGCCAATTTTTTCTAAACTATTGACGATTCGAGTGATTTGCTGAGCGCCCAGCACAATGCCGTCATAATGTGGATAAACCGTATTACTCGATAACTGAACGGTGTGTATTGGCATCACTTCGACACCTTGTAATTGCATCGCTAGCGTCGCCACTTTATTACCGGCATAACCATAAACAACATTGGACTGAATTGATAAAACGGTTTTCATATATTGACCTTATTATTCATCATAATAACGATATTTGCTTAACAAGTAGATGCAGATAATGGATATCAGTGCTAAACCGCAATAAAACAAGGCTAAGGGTAACCAAAAACTTTTGAAGGTATAAATAACATAACCCCCTATCATTGGAATTAAGCTACCAAAAATAGCCGCACATCCTTGATAACTCATTGATAACCCAGTATAGCGCATTCTGGCAGGGAAAATACGGCTCAAATACCCAGCTATTACACCATAAAAGCCGCTGTAGCAAATCACATTTAGCGAAATCCCAATAATAAAACTGGTTTTCGTACCTGAATTTATAATCGGGAATAACAAAAATACTGATGCCATTGCCAATATTGCTGTACAAATCAAAAAGCGTGTTGCCGAGAATTTTTCTGACCAATAAGAGATAAACGGTTGAGCAACAAAATGGACAATAGCGATCCAAAACAGTGCATCAACTATCACTGATTTTTCGACACCAAGTACCAAAGTAGTATAACCAATCATTAAGGTATTGGAAAAGATACCGCTAAATGACAGCACATTAGCACCAATCGCTAATATTAATAATGGCAATGCTTTTTTAAATACTTCAATAATCGGTGCTGACTTTTGCTTTAAGTCCGCTTGTTTTTTAGATGCTTCAACAAAAACCGGCGATTCGGTTAACGTCACTCTAGCAATAATGCCAATAATTAACAAAATAGCACTGGCTAAAAAAGGAATACGCCAATAACCACTATCAATCAGTTCATTAACAGGTAAACGAATAATATAAGAAAAAACCAGTAATGCTAAAATATTGCCTGCTGGGCTTCCCCACTGAGCAAAGGATGAAAAGAAGTTTTTCAACCCTTTCGGCGCATGTTCATTCGTCATCAACACGGCACCACCCCACTCACCACCAACGGCAACACCTTGTAAAATTCGCAATGCAACCAATAACGTTGGTGCCAAAATACCTGCTTGTTGATAAGACGGTAATAACCCAACAAAAGTGGTCGCCGTCCCCATTAAAAGCAAAGTGATAATAAGTGATTTTTTACGCCCTAAACGGTCACCAATATGCCCAAATAACATAGCACCTAAAGGACGGGATAAAAAACCTACTGCAAAGGTAGCAAACGCCCCTAAAATTTGTACAAACTCGTTATCAGACGGAAAAAATAGCTGACCAAAAATCAATACCGATGCTAACGCATAGATATAAAAATCATACCATTCAATAGTAGTACCAATAAAAGCAGCAAAAGCCACTTTTTTTGCAGATGAATTTGACATAAGTAAACCTTGGGTAGAGGAATGTATGACCAATAATGAATAATAAAACTAGCACAAAGCTATCAACATCACAATTCGTTATCTGAAAAGAGATTAAAAATTATATATAGAAATTTAATAATATTTCTATTTTATTAAATACGTTCAACTTGATGTATGCGAATTAATTATAACACTTTAGCTTTGGGCTTCCGATAACTTTTATCTTATTGTAGTGATAACATCTTCCATCAACTTTGAATATGCACAAATCGCATAATGGTATATAAAATTGATATTTCCTTATTTATCGATAATCGCTTTTAATTAGATTTAATAAAAATATCGGTAAGGAATCATTATGGGATTGATCGCGCCTCATGCTAGTGACAGTTTACAACCTTTACAGGTTGATGACGATGAACGTCTAGCCCTGCAACAATATGCAAAAAATTTACCAGCAATTACCTTATCCAGTCGTGAAACTGGAGATTTAGTCATGTTAGGCATCGGGGGTTTTACACCTCTGTATGGCTTTATGCGAGAAGAGGACTGGCGTAGCGTTTGCGATAATATGCATTTAGCGAACGGGGTTTTTTGGCCAATTCCTATAACTGTATCGGTGACCGATGCTCAAGCTGATACCCTAAAATTAGGTGATGAAATCGCTTTAAAAACACCAGATGGGCAGATAATCGGTATTTTGAATGTGGATAGTATTTATCGTCCAGATAAACAATATGAAGCTAATCAGGTGTTTACAACGACAGATCCAAGTCATCCTGGTGTTGCAATGCTGATGGCTCAACCACCGGTTAATTTAGGTGGTAAAGTCCGAGTTTTGCACGATAATGGCTTTAAAGCACAGTTTGGTCAATATGCTTTAACGCCACAACAGACACGGGAACGCTTTAATCAATTAGGTTGGAAAAAAATAGCGGCCTTTCAAACTCGTAATCCAATGCATCGTTCACACGAATATTTAGTTAAAACCGTGTTAGAACTTTTTGATGGTGTGCTTATCCATTCATTATTTGGTAACTTAAAACCCGGCGATGTACCGGCCAACATCCGTCTTAAAGCAATTAATAGTTTAATTCACAATTACTTTGTGCCAGATTCCGTTATTCATTCCGGTTACCCTTTAGATATGCGCTATGCTGGGCCGAAAGAGGCGTTACTACATGCCCTTTTTAGACAAAATTATGGTTGTAGTCATCTTATCGTCGGTCGCGATCATGCTGGGGTTGGGGATTTTTACTCACCGTTTGCTGCACAAGAGATCTTTAGCCATTTGCAAGACAACGATTTACTCATTAAGCCAATTAAGATTGACTGGACATTTTATTGCCACAAATGTGACGGTATGGCATCAACGAAAACCTGTCCCCACGATAGTGCTGATCGCGTTCTTATTTCTGGCACGGAGGTCAGACGGCGTTTACAAGCCAAAGAGCCGATACCAGAAACATTTAGTCGGCCAGAAGTCGTTGCTGAGTTATATCAATGGGTAAATCAGTAATCAGCTAAATAGTTAATCATCCATAAATCAATAAAGGGAAAAGCCATGCTAGATTTAACTAAAGTTAACCAAAAATTGCAAAATCAGTCACCGTTAACCATTATTGAATGGGCACTGAAAAAACAACAAGATATTCCAGTTAAAAGTATTATCAGTACCCATTTTGGACCTTATGAGGCAGTACTTTTGCACCTTGTTACCCAAATCGATCCGAATATTAAGGTTGTTTGGGTCGATAACGGTTATGCAACCAATGCAACCTATCGTGTAGCCAATGAAATTACTAAACAACTTAATCTTAATCTACATATTTTTGTCCCACAAAGGACGACTGCTTATTTAAATGTGCGATATGGTGGGCTACCTGAACTTGATACTCCGGAACACACCGAGTTTACACAAATTGTTAAAATTGAACCGTTTAACCGTGCGTTGTCCACGCTTAAACCCACATTGTGGTTTACTGCACTACGCCGTGAACAATCTGCGCTAAGGCAAGAACTCAATATTGTAACAAAAGCAGGGGACAATTTATTTAAGATCGCCCCAATACTCGATTGGACGAGTCAAGATATGCAGAATTATATCGAAAAACATAATTTACCTAACGAAATGGACTACGTCGATCCAACTAAAGGACCACAAGGTAGAGAGTGCGGTTTACATAAAATAACTTTTTGATTTTTTATAAATAAACAACATTAGACTTTACTGGCAAAAGGTAAGTGAATCTAAGTTGGTTGGATTTACCATAGCACGTTAAGGTTACGAGCCAATAGCAATTTAACGATAGCTAAACGCTATCAGATAAGGTCATCGTATGAGTACACAACAATTTCCTTTTAATTGTGATGAATTAAAAAAAATTATTGAAAATTACAACGATAAGCAGCTAGCTTGGTTATCGGGTTATTTATGGGGACGGGCGGAAAAAAGTTCCGTCGAACAAGTTTTACCGAGTACCACTCCCCCCTCCAATATGACTCAAGCGGAGCAAAAAGTCACAATTATATCGGCATCACAAACCGGTAATGCCCGCCGAGTAGCTAACGAGTTAAGTCAGGATATTGAACGTTTGGGTATTGCGGTGACTCATCTGCCGGCAGGAGAATATAAAGCTAAAAAACTCAGTCAGGAAGAGATATTAATATTGGTGACCTCAACCCAAGGTGAGGGAGAGCCACCGGAAGAAGCGCTGTCACTCTATAAATATCTGTTTGCAGCTAAAGCGCCTAAATTAACTCATTTACAGTTTGCGGTTTTTGGCTTAGGTGACGCTTCTTATCCAAAATTTTGTCAAGCCGCTAAAGACTTTGATCAACGATTCGCTGAATTAGATGCTCAGCGCCTGCTAGTACGCGTAGATGCTGATACAGATTTTCAAACCATAAGTACCTCTTGGCGACAGGCAGTGATTGATAAACTTAGTCAATTACAACTATCAAACACACAATCGCCAACAGAAAATTCAACCAGTATAGCCGTTAACAGTAGCCTTTATCACCGCGATAATCCATTTATTGCAACCGTTAACGTTAATCAAAAAATCACCTCACGCGATTCAGATCGTGATATTCGTCATATTGAGCTTGACCTGTCCGATTCGGATCTTCATTATCAGCCTGGTGATGCGGTAGGTGTTTGGTATCAAAATAGTAATGAACTTGTGGAGGAGATACTAAGTATCACCCAACTTGCAGGCGAAACGCCAGTTGAATATCATGGACAACAGATCGCTTTAAAAACGGTTCTGACTGAATATGTTGAATTGACTCAAAATACGCCCATCATTATTGAAAAATACGCTCAAGCCGTTCAACATCCCGAACTTCTTACCTTAATGGGCGATCGAGAAGCCTTATTGGAAATGAGTCAAACATTACCACTGGTTGATATGCTTAACCGCTATCGTGGCAAGATAACGGCACAGACCTTTGTTGAATTGCTTCGACCTCTTACTCCGCGTTTCTATTCCATTGCTTCTGCGCAAGATGAAGTTGGCTCAGAAGTTCATCTTACCGTAAATGTAGTACGTTATCAGGTCGACGATAAGATCCGTATGGGCGGTGCATCTGGATTCTTAGCAAATCAAATTGCAGATCAAGATCAAGTCAAAATTTTTATTGAGCATAATGATAATTTTCGATTACCTGATGATACTCATGCACCAATCATTATGATTGCTGCCGGTACGGGCATTGCCCCCTTTAGGGCGTTCTTACAACAGCGTGCGAGTCAAGGTGCTACCGGTAAGAATTGGTTATTCTTTGGCAATCCACATTTTATATCCGATTTTCTCTATCAAGTGGAATGGCAGAGCTATGTTAAAGATGGTCTGTTAACTCACATAGATCTTGCTTGGTCACGAGATCAAGCTGAGAAAATCTATGTACAAGATAAATTAATTGCTCAAGCCAGTGATATTTGGCAATGGCTACAAGAAGGTGCCTTTATCTATGTTTGTGGGGATGCTAAACGTATGGCAAAAGCGGTTGATTTAGCGTTTCAACAAATTTTGATGACTCAAGCACAATATAGTCAAGAACAAGCTATCAGTTATTTGGATGAATTAAGAAGTCAAAAGCGCTATCAACGAGATGTTTACTAATGATAAACAGATACAACAACTAATATTAATTTATCGAGTGATGTAATATGAGCAAATCTAAAACAGTTACCCTGACTCAAACAGTCAATTTAACACCGCCACAAAATGATGTCTCTGATCTGCCTTTATCGGATTCTGAACGATTTAAGCGAGAAAGTAATTATTTGCGAGGCACTATCGTTGATGATCTTAATAACGGTTTAACGGGTGGCTTTAACAGCGATAATTCTCAGCTAATTCGCTTACATGGCATGTATCAGCAAGATGATCGCGATATTCGTAAAGAACGCACAGAACAAAAACTCGAGCCACTGATCTCCATGATGTTACGTTGCCGCCTGCCCGGTGGTATCATCACCCCAAAACAGTGGCTGACTATCGATAAATTTGCTACTGAAGCAACAAAATATGGCAGTATTCGACTCACGACTCGACAAACTTTCCAATTTCACGGACTGTTTAAACGCAGCCTTAAGTCTGCTCATCAGCTGTTGCATAAGATAGGGCTAGATTCGATTGCCACTGCCGGTGATGTGAATCGTAACGTTTTATGTACTTCAAATCCTGTGGAATCAAAAGTTCATCAACAAGCTTATCATTGGGCAAGTAAAATCTCAGAACATCTTTTACCGAAAACCCGTGCTTACGTTGAAATATGGCTGGATGGTGAAAAGCTTTCTACACCCGATAGTGAGCCAATTTTAAGTTCGACTTATTTACCGCGTAAATTTAAAACTGCCGTTGTCATTCCCCCGATTAATGATGTGGATGTTCATGCTAATGATCTTAGCTTTGTGGCAATAGCAGAAAAAGGCGAACTGATTGGTTTTAATGTATTAGTTGGTGGTGGTTTGGCAATGACGCATGGTGATAAAACAACTTACCCACGCAAAGCCGACGATTTTGGTTTTATTCCTGTCGAAAAAGTACTGACGTTTGCTGAGGCCGTTGTGACCACCCAACGTGATTGGGGTAACCGCAATAATCGAAAAAATGCCAAAACTAAATATACGCTTGAACGTGTTGGCGTGGAAAACTTCAAAAAAGAGGTTGAACTACGTGCCGGAAGTAAATTTCTAAGTAGTAAACCTTATAACTTTAGTCGACGAGGTGATCAATTTGGTTGGTATAAAGGTATTGATGATAACTGGCATTTAACGCTATTTATTGAAAATGGTCGGTTACTTGATTATCCCAATAAACCATTAAAAACCGGCGTTGCAGAAATTGCCAAAATTCATCAAGGTGATCTGCGTATAACCGCCAATCAAAACTTAATTATTGCTAATGTTCCAGAAGAACAAAAAACAGCCATTGAACAAATTGCACGACAATATGGTTTGCTTGACGATACTGTCACATTACAACGTAAATATTCCATGGCCTGTGTGTCTTTCCCAACTTGCCCACTAGCTATGGCTGAAGCAGAACGGTTTTTACCGACGTTTGTAACTAAAATAGAACAGATGTTAACTCAGCATCACTTATCCGATGATTATATTATTTTGCGTGTAACCGGTTGCCCTAACGGTTGCGCCAGAGCCATGTTGGCGGAAGTGGGCATGGTGGGTAAAGCACCTGGTCGCTACAATTTATATCTTGGCGGTAATCGAGAAGGCACACGAATTCCTCGCTTATATAAAGAAAACGTGAATGTAGAGGAGATTTTATTAGCACTCGAACCACTTATCGCCGCATGGTCCATTCATCGCAATAAAGAAGAAGGATTTGGTGATTTTGTTATTCGTCATGAGATTGTGAAACCGGTACTCAATTCAGCGATCGATTTTTATCAAGAGGCGAATTGAGATAAGTATAAAAGTTGTTGATTGATAATTTTAAACTATTTTTATTGACTGTAGGCATATATAGCCATAATTCATATGGTTATTACTTTATCATATTTGTCTTTTTTATACGTTCTTTTATACTGAAATTACTTATCAAAGTACATAATTTTACTAATAAAATTACGAATAAGCATAATTTATAAATTAGACAAAATGCTTATAACCAGTTTCATCATATTGCTTATGCTTGCTTGCGGTCTGAAATTTTTTAAATAATTCACTTTTTAGTTATTAATTATATACAGCAACTTACACATAAATAATACAACTATATAACGGGAATAAAGTAATTTTTACTAGGAAGATCGTCATGAATATACAACAATTAAGGATTATTCACGAAGCTGCGCGTTGTAATTATAATTTAACCGAAGTCGCAAATTCTTTATACACATCTCAGTCTGGTGTAAGCCGACATATCAAAGAGCTAGAAGAAGAGCTGAATATTGATCTTTTTATTCGTCAAGGTAAGCGGTTGATTAACATGACTGAACCCGGTTTAGAATTGGTGGTTATTGCCGAGCGAATTTTAAATGAAATTAATAATATTAAGCGATTATCAACCATTTTTTCTAATACTGATGAAGGTTCATTAGTGATAGCGACCACCCACTCTCAGGCCCGTTATATTCTCCCAAATATTATAAAATCTTTTAGAATGCTTTTTCCTAAAGTTCATATCATTATCAATCAGGGATCATCTAGTGAAATTATCTCTCAGCTTCTTTCTGGCGAAGCAGATATTGGTATTGATAATGAAAGAGTGGATAACAGTTCACTTGCTATTTACCCTTTTTATCGTTGGCATTACTCTATAGTTACTCCTAAAGATCACCCTTTGACTAAAGTCGATAAAGTGACGTTAGATATGTTACAAACATTACCTATCATCACTTATCGTCAAGGAATATTTCCTCGTAAAAGTATTGATAAAGCCTTTTCAGCTATCGGATTGACACCCAATATCTCGCTCAATGTTCAGGAGCCTGATGTTATTAAAACTTATGTTGAGTTAGGTTTAGGGATTGGTATTTTAGGTAATAAAATGTATAACCCTGATCATGATATCAATTTAGTTGAATTGGATGCGAAACATCTGTTTGAATCACATGTTACATGGCTAGGATTAAAACGACATAAATTACAACGTAATTATATTTGGCGCTTTATTCAATTATGCAATCAAGAGTTGTCACTCGAAGATATCAAAAGTCATGCATTAATTGAGCAAACTCATTCCAAAATACTTGATTATCAGATTTAATTTATAGGAATCATTCTCCTTAAATCATAAACTCTAATAGTTCATCTTGCATAAAAATATTAACGAGTGCAGGTTGCCAGTAGACAGTATCACCAATTTCAACTTGCTGTTGTTCATATTGTCGATAGCTAATAGATACATCAATATGCTTTGGTTGTCCGGCTACAGCAATTTCCAGAAAGACGGTTGGACCAGCAGTATGTATACGTACAACTTCTCCTTGGATATCATTTTTTCGGGCAATTTTAGCAATACTGATTTCGTGAGGTCGAACATAAGCGATAGCAGACTGATCAGGCCAGGTACCTTGTTCCTTCATATCTTTGTGAAAATCACCAATGATTAATGTATTATTTTCAATATAACCATATAAAAGGTTAACATCCCCTAGAAAATGCGCAACAAAGGCGGTTTTTGGTTGCTTATAGACTTCGGCAGGGGTACCTATTTGCTCTATGTGACCTTGATTCATTAAAATTATTCTATCAGCAACTTCCAGTGCTTCTTCTTGATCATGGGTAACAAAGATGCTGGTAACATTGAGTTCATGATGAAAATCACGCAACCAACGCCTTAAATCTTTACGGACTTTAGCATCTAAAGCACTAAATGGTTCATCAAGCAACAACACATTAGGTTTCGAAGCCAACGCACGCGCTAACGCAACTCGCTGACGCTGACCACCTGACAGTTGGTCTGGATAACGTTTGGCAAAATGGTCAAGTTGCACTAATTCGAGTAATTGATTAACGCGTTCATCAATTGCTGTTTTATTTAATCGTACAGATCTTGGTTTCATTTTTAGTCCAAATGCCACATTTTCAGTTACATTCATATGCCGAAATAACGCATAATTTTGAAAGACAAAACCAATATCTCGTTGCTTGGCGCTCAGCTTAGTTACTTCCCTATCAGCAAAATAGATTTGCCCTGAACTGGCTGTTTCTAAACCCGCTATAATGCGCAGTAAAGTTGTTTTTCCACAACCAGATGGGCCTAATAGTGCAACTAATTCACCTTGTTTTATGCTGAAATTGATATTTTCTAAGACATTAACGTGTTCAAAACTTTTATTGATATTGTGTAGTGTAATACTCATATCTACCTCTTAGTTCCCGTAATGACATTCATTGGCTAAGCGCCTTTCAATCCATTGACGAATCAAGAGTAACGCAAGCGACATCATTAATAGCAAAATAGCGACACTAAATGCGGCAACAATATTGTATTCATTGTATAAAATCTCAACATGAAGCGGTAAGGTATTGGTGTAACCACGAATATGCCCAGAAACAACCGATACCGCGCCAAATTCACCGAGTGAGCGAGCGGTGCAAAGAACAACACCATGCATTAAGGCCCATTTAATATTGGGTAAAGTAATGTGGAAAAAAATTTGCCAGCCATTTGCACCAAGGACGCTGGCGGCCTCTTCTTCATGAATGCCTTGTAATGCCATTATCGGAATGAGTTCTCTTGCCACAAAAGGAACGGATACAAAAATCGTTGCTAAGATAATTCCTGGAATCGCATAGACAATTTGAATATTCCACGCCTGCAAAAACGGATACAACGCACTTTGTGCGCCAAATAGCAATACATAGATTAAACCTGCAACAATGGGGGAAATCGAGAACGGTAAATCAATTAATGTGACTAATATTTGTTTGCCTTTGAACTGATATTTAGTTATGACCCATGCTGCACATACACCAAATATCACATTTAATGGTACCGCTACACCAACGGCAATCAGTGTTAATTTAAAAGCGGATAAGGTATCTGGCTCAATAATCACTTGCCAAAATGCATTTACACCATTAGCTAGCCCTTGCGCAAGTACCACAACTAGCGGCAACAACAAAAGTCCGAAAAACAGTATTACCGCCAATAAGATTAGCAATAGCTGTAAACGGGTTACTCTCTTTTTTTCTGTTATTGATTGTAATATCTGCATAATCTTATATTAATGGTTTTTATTAATCTTACGGTTAAGTTTTCGCTGTAAACTGTTCATAATTAATAACAATACAAAAGCAATTAGTAACATCGTTACACCAATCGCGGCAGCGGCATCATAAGCATATTGGTCAAGTTTTGAGACAATTAATAACGGTAATATTTCGGTCTTAAATGGAATATTACCGGCAATAAAGACCACTGAACCATATTCGCCAATAGCACGAGCAAAAGCGAGGGTAAACCCCGTTAGCCAAGCAGGTAAAATGGCAGGTAAAATAATATGCATAAAAATTTGCCTAGGCGATGCACCAAGCAAACTCGCCGCTTCTTCTTGTTCACGTGGTAAATCAGCCATCACCGGTTGCAAAGTACGCACAACAAACGGCAATGTAACAAATAACAGCGCTAAGGTAATGCCAATGGGGGTATAAGCAATTTTAAAACTGAACCATTGCCCAATTGGCCCATTTTTGGCATAAATTGCGGTTAACGCAATGCCAGCAACGGCTGTTGGTAAGGCAAACGGGATATCAATACAGATATCCATTATCTTACGTCCTGGAAATCGATAACGCACCAGTACCCAAGCCAATAGTAAACCAATAAAGCTGTTTAAACCGGCGCTGATAAATGCGGTACTTAATGAAAGAGTTAATGCCAATAAAAACTGTTTGCTGACTAATAACCGATGCCACTCCTCAAAAGACAGCTTTGTTGAATAAAGAAACAAACCTAATAACGGAATAAGCACAATCAAGCTAAGAAAGGTTAAAGTATAACCTAACGTTAAGCTAAAACCTGGGATGATCCGTTGTTGTTTAATGCTTGCAACTTTCATAACATTCACCTTTATACCGCAAAGCTAAGTGAGCACACACACAACATCGCCAGAATAAGTAGTAATTAGTTTATCTCAGCATAAATTGCATCAAAGATGGCCCCATCACTAAAAAATTTTTTTTGCACTGTTTGCCATCCACCAAAATCGTTATCAACCGTAACTAACTTAATAGTAGGAAACTGATCAGCATATTGTTTAAGGACATCAGGATTAACAGGACGGTAAAAATGCTTGGCAATGATGTGTTGTGCCGGATCGCTATATAAGTATTCCAAATAAGCTTGCGCTTGCTTACGTGTACCTTTGCTATCAACAACTTTATCGACTAAAGCCACAGTCGGCTCAGCTAAAATGGATAATGAGGGCATAATAATTTCTAATTGATCGCCACCTTGCTCTTTTAACGCCAAATAAGCCTCATTTTCCCAAGAAATTAAAACATCACCTAAGCCTCGCTGTACAAAGCTAATGGTTGCACCTCGGGCACCTGTGTCTAAAACCGGAACATGTTGATATAATTGGGTGACAAAATCTTGAGCTTGTTCATCGTTACCGTAGGTACTTTTAGCATAAGCCCAAGCCGCCAAAAAATTCCAACGAGCCCCACCCGAGGTTTTGGGATTGGGTGTTATTACCTCAACATCATCTTTTATGAGATCACCCCAATCATAAATCTGTTTTGGATTACCTTTACGCACTAAAAAGACAATAGTTGAATGGTAAGGCGCACTATTATTTGGCAACCTAGCTTGCCAATCAGGTGATATGTTAGTTTGATAACGATTTAACGCATCAATATCACTCGCTAAAGCAAGCGTAACCACATCGGCCTGCAAACCATCAATGACCGAACGCGCCTGTTTACCAGACCCACCATGCGAATTATTTATCGTCAACCGTTCACCGGTTTGCTGCTGCCAATACTCGATAAAAGCCTGATTATATGCTTTATAAAGTTCTCGCGTGGGATCATAAGAGACATTGAGTAATTCAATTGCTTGCGCTTGATGCATAAAAGTGCAAATTGCCAATAAGATTAAGCTGATCCCATGCCTATATAATTTTTGAAAAAGAGGTAAATTTTTCACTCGACACCTCACGCTACACGACTAATGTATTGGATTAGTAATGATAAAAATATGAAATAATTAGACCAAATTATGGTGAGATGCGAAAACGATTATTTTGCATTTAGTTATAACAAAAATAGATATATAGGTGTGGAGGGAGATGAGAGTGGCGAGATTTTGGGTATAAAAAATAATTCAAGCAGATATTCTTTGAGCAGATCTTAGATGTGCCATTGTATTACGATACAACGATTGTAAATTGTCGTTACACAATCTTTCAAACTATCATATTACAAACAAAATCTATTATTCGGAGTTTATAATCAGCTCATGACAGTTCTTAATTCATATACTTTTTTAATTGATTTATAAAAGTAAGCTTTCTAGCATCATAACTATCATTGGTAATACAACGGAAATGCTTAAAAAAGATAGAGAATATATTTATTTAGCGGAATTTCAGACACAAAAAAACCAGCTTTCGCTGGTGTTCCTTTTTCGTAATTGGTGCCCGGACGCGGAATCGAAAAGGCCTTTGTAAGTATTGGAGTTATTGGTTTGGGGGATTTGAGGTGGGGTAATGTATCCGAGGTTGTATTCGTAGTGGGATTGGTTCATTTTTAACTTCATTTATATTAATTAGCTGTTAAATTTTTTTACTACTATTTTAGTGCCTTCTAGTTCCACAAAATAGACTAGCCAAAACAAAAAATAATTTTTTAAAATCAATTCATTTATTCATGTATTCATGATTTTTGAAAATTAAATTAATCTGTGACAATATAAGGTTATTTACTCTTATATTTTATAATAATTCATATGCTAAAAAATGATATTCATTTATCTGATTCAAGAATATTAATATGAACTACATTATTTCATGTAAAAAAAATAGAGAAATATTATGAATAATATCTAAATTAGATGCTTTCATTGAAATTACTCAAATGATTTCTATGTTAGATAATTATCTCCTATTGAAATTAGCATTTAAAGATATTGATGGATATACATCAATATTTTTCATTAATGAACTACCTGAATAACAAAAGTAGGAAATAATTACTTAAATTCAGTAATTCCTATTCTAGAAATATGGTTAGCATATTTTGTTGTTAACATATCCATATAGTCTTTTTTTAATGAAAAAAGTAAGTCACCAATTGATTCATCAGTATTTACTGATAATGGTTTAGGCAGTGATATTGTATAATTGAAATTAAAAATAAGTTGAAAGGTCTGTTCACTGTCATCCCTAGGCTTCATAAGTATTTTTGGGAAAAAAGAATATGCAGGAATAGTAGATAATAACCTATCATCAATTTCATTGGTCTTAATTCCTAGAATAAATTTTAACAATCTATTTTTATTTTGAGAATAATCACATGCAGGACTAAGCTCAACAGCAATTATTTGACTATTTTTAATAATATTTTGGACTTGAGCTTTTTCTTCTGTATCAAGCTCTAATTTAAAATTAATCAACTGCCTTATCCAGTCATTGGGTTCGTTCTTTTTCCCTATATATCTATTTATCAAATCAGAACTACAAGCATAAACAGAACCTCTTTCACATCTATTAGCATTATTATTTATGTGAAATATAGTATTTAATTTATATTTTTTCTCAGAATCTAAAGAAATTGATTGAATTTCACTATCGTTTATTGGAAATAAATCATTCCAACTTTGATTTGATATCAATTGCTCCATATGAAAGTTAATCATCGGGTTTAAACCAGAAATAATACCTTCACCCAAACGATTTTTTATATGTTTTCTTCCAATAGTGCTTTCGGCTATTTTTATAAATGTTTTTTTTAGATTATTATTTGGTTTCTGCCAAGAACAAGCATCATCTAACGTGATCGAATGAATATCATTAATCGTATTGGTAACAGCTTGATTAGCTTTTTTTTCTAGATCATATAGTAAATTTATAGGGGAATCATGAATTAACTGACAGATTTTACTATATAATCCTTCATCTTCTGACAGATCAGATTTTAAAAAATCAGTTTTATCAATACATTCGATATTAACTGGTACAGGAACGTCATAATCACTAATACGTTCATCCATGAAAACTTTAAAATTATTAACTAAGCGCTGATTATTTGTCCAAAAAATTAGTGCATAAGGACCATTATCTTTTGCAATATAACATGTTAAAGCGATAGCTAACTGATGAAATATGTCTTTAAGCCCAGGATCAGAATTATAATCATAAAATTCTGAAGTTGGAGCTAATGAACTAGTTAAATTGACATCAAAAAAAGCGACCCTAACTCCTTTTAATGGCTTAGAATAAAACCCATCATATTCTAAGGCCTTACAAGCAATACCCTCTTTCCAAAAAACTGTTGCTAAAGTTTTTAGTTCTTTTTCTTCGTTGTCTACAATAATTATTTTATTATCTTTAAACATCTTTATACCTATTTTTTGGGAAAAACTAAGGCAATACAAGCACCATCATAAATTTTAGGAATATTCAAATCTTCGGTATCAGGAAATAACAATTTACCTCCTGTAATTTCCATCACCATGCTAGCAAAATATAATCCTAGTCCCATACCATCTGGTTTAGTTGAGGTAAATGGATTGATTAATGTTTCGGGATCTTGACTAAAACCAGTTCCATTATCAACAATAATAATTGCCGGACCATCAAAAGATTGCATATCCGTTCCAATATATAAACCTTTTTTAAAATTTTTCTTTACTTCTCTATCACAACGAGCCTCTATCCAAAAAATAGCATTATCAATAATATTTGAAAAAGTATTAGCTAATAAATTTGATTGCCCTGTAATTATAAAATCTTCATTTTCTCCTGTTAAAATTGGGCTTGAAAAAATGATATTATGTCGTTTGAAGCGGCCTTTATATCTAAACTCAATGTTATTCACATATTCAGAAGCTTTTCTTTTAATATTTTTTTGCTGTTTTAATAGTGGTGAGACATAACTCAATAATTGAATTAAATCTTTTACTCTATCTTTAATCGATTGAATTTCACAATTTGGTGTTGTCAATTCTTGATCAATATAACGCATTTCTCGCTCCACTTCATGAAAAGCAACTCCTAAATTAAGCCCTGTCATACCAGAGTTAAGCATTATATTTCTCATTTCGTCATAATCATTCTTAACTTTATTAATTAAAGGTGCAAATTCTTTAGTTAATCCTTTTTGTTCTAGCTTATTTGTTAAATCTTGTATGGTTTCAGAAAAACCAATTTTTTTTATCGATACTTGTCCTGAAGTAAGTTCATCAATTTTTACTTTATCTTGTTTAGCTTCATTCTCAAAAATATTAAAAATAATGTTAACAATATCTTTAAAACGCTGGTAGATTTCGTTCTCAAAAAAGCCTTCTCTATTTGTTTTTTCTTGCAAACCATGTTCACTCTGAGCAAGATCTAATTCAATAGCACCAATCGTGACTTTTCTTCCAAAGTGGTCTCCTGCTCTTTGAATTTTTTGTAAGTCAAGACCTAACCAATCATCTGTAGGTTCCCCATAGTTATAAACTCTTATATTATCTCTATAAATTCGAACACCACAATTCTCTCTTATATAATTTTTAACAGCAGTGATCTGACCTCCGAATTTTGTTTCTAAAATACTCCTGTGCAAATTAAAAACATAAAAACGCCCTTTAATTGGTCCTATTTTCTCAATATCCTTATTTCTTAGATATTTTGAAGACTCGGTCATACCATCAATTTTACTATAAAGTTTATCGCCAACTAACAACAAATTTCTATTTTCTTGTCCATTTGAATAGGGTTGAAAATCCAAACTTCTCTTTTCTATTTTTAGCTGATGTGAAGGATTAAAACTGTACTTCCATCGAAATTCTGCTAAATCATTACAATTAATAAATTTTTTACCATTAATATCTTTTGACCGCGGTGTTACTTCAAATTGAAATTGATATAAGCTGTCATTTAATATATCTACTGAGGATTTTAACCCTTCAAGCCAAGGTTGTTTTTCATTGGCGTTAACTACAACATTAAAGCCATCAATTTTTTGGAACGGGTTTTTTATATTTTCAATTTTTCTCACAATATCTCGCAATTGGGCTTTGCTCCAATCAGAATTGTATAATCCGGAAAGTGTAATTATAGTTCCTTGATTTTTTGGGAATTTATGGGTATCAATATTATGCTGATTAACTTGAACCTCTAAATCTTGTATCAATTCTTTTGAGTTAATTAACTCTTTCCAGTCAATAAAAAATTCACTGTATGTAGTTTGCTCTAATGTTTTGGTTTCTACCTTTATTTGTTTTGCCAGTTTATGTACTGCTAATCGACCAACACCTTTATTACCTAAAGAAAGTCGACCTTTTGGACTTATTTTACCTTCCTTTTTTCTTTTGAAATCTGTACCAACAGTTAGCCATACCTCATCAATAACTTTTTCTGACATTCCATGTCCATCATCTTGAATTATAATTTCTTGTTCAGATGTATTTAAGTTTTTAAATTCTATTGTTACTTCTTCTGCATCAGCATCATAAGCATTTTTTACTAATTCAAAAATAGCTAGCCCATCACTACCAATCAACTGATCACCTAATAGACTAAGGATATGACTCTTTGCTTTTATTTTACCCATAATATTTCCTTAATTTTTTTAGCTAAAACAGCTGACATTAATGGCGGTACAGCGTTACCAATTTGAGTGAATGCAGCAGTCCTTGATCCTTCAAAAAAATAATCATCAGGAAAGGATTGCAGCCTAGCCGCCTCCCTTACTGAAATAGAGCGAACTTGTGTTGGATGAATATAGTAATGCCCATCTTTAGCAATGTGAGCAACTAAGGTATGAGAAAGTCCATTCATATCAACAACCTTAAATCTATCTAGAAAAGACGATACATTATTTTGCGTTCTTAATCTGTTAGGAAGATCATTATATTTAAGCCGATGGTTTTCATTATTCCATTTATCTTGAACAATTTTATAGATGGCTAAATCATTAATATTGTGAGGTCTTGAGATATGTTGAGTATAAAAATCTAATACATTCCTAACATTATATTTTATTTGATATTCAGATGCTTGCTTTTTATATTTACCAACAGAAATAGAATCTCCCGGTTTTAATACTTCTAGATCATGGAAAATATCTGCCACAGTATAACGTTCTATTTCTTTTGGAAATTCTGGGTAAGCTAGTTTTTTTGTTTTCAGACTACCAATGATAATAACTCGCCGTCTTGATTGTAAAACACCAAATTCTTCTGCTTTTAAAATTTGATAATCAACATCATAGCCTAATTTGTCATAATAATTGCGTAAATCATTAAAATACTCCCCTTTATTTGCACTAACAATTCCCGGGACATTCTCAAATACAAACATACTAGGTTTATATTTAGCAAGTATTTTACCATATAATTTATATAATTTTACACGTTCATCGTTATCCCAATCAATACCATGGCGGCCTATAAGGGAATAAGCTTGGCAAGGTGGTCCCCCAATTAATAAATCTACTTTCTTAAATTTACGTAATTTTAGATTTTTATCTATTTGTTTATAAATATATTTTAAGTTACCTTCATCGATTTTTAAATTTAAAATTGAATCTAATAAATCTGTCGGCAAATTTTCATATAAATTTGCTCGAGAAATTTCACCTTTTAAATAGCTAACATAAATATCTAATTGATTATTATCTTTCAAATAATGGTAAGCTAATCTTGTTTTTAAGGTATAACAAGCATCAACATTCATTTCGACATGAATGATTGGTTCAAAACCATTTCTAATAAAACCTTCCGAAAGCCCGCCAGCGCCAGCGAAAAGATCTATGTATGATAGCGAATTTTTTCGTTTTAAATTAGCTGTTTTCATAATATTTTAGGGATAATGCCTTACTATTTTTTTAAATATTATATTATTTAAAACTAGTGAATACTATTTAATTCATCACGATGTCATAGCTTAATAATAAACATTGCTTAATATTACTATTTTCTTTAATTATTCCTATATTCAAAATATTTTATAAAACTCATTTGACAACTTTATAAATTATTAAATAACACATCACCGAGATTAATCAAAAACACAATAGTCCTCCGGCACATCTTCGCCGTCATAATCTTCAGTAAAGCCTTCACCAGTATGATAAACATATCCACAGGAGCAGAATGTACCTTCCTGCTCAAGCGCAATATCATGTCCATACTTTTCATAATCAAAGTAGTTAGCTAAATTGCCCAGCTCTTTCAAGTTGTAACAACCTCTTTCTTTAATCCAGTAGAAACCTAAATCATATTCAGCGCTTACATTCCACAAACATTGAAAATAATCTAAGTTATCAATTAAGTTAATAAGATCGGCAACTGATTGAACATTCCCACCGATATCAGAAAACTGCTTCATAAATTTCAATGTCATTACTACTCAGACTCTTCAAGTCTGGAGGCTAAATAGTTAAGTTCATTAAGATTGCTGTATTCCGAAATATAATTCGATACGCCACTAACCTATGATTCATCATCAGTTAAAAAAGAACTCTTCATATTGAATGCCATCAATACCAATATGCTCAAAACATTGAGTAACATGTTCAGACGTTGTTGGCAAAGCCAAGCCAAGCCATTCATCGACTAGCTCTCCTTCGTTATATTTACCTAAATTGGTGATAAAAACTGGAATCGTACTCAAATCCACGACAGTAGATTCCAGACATGTCGATACATGAGGTAATGTTTGCATAAGCACTTCTTAAATTTTAAGTATAAAATGATTGATTTCTGAAAAGAAAATTAAATAGTGAGGTGTTTGTTAAGCCGTCTTAAACTCATAAGGCATAATAAATTCGGTTCGAATTGAATCTATATAATTGGCCCACCACTGAACCATTTTCTTACGCTCTTCAATATGTTGTGCTTTATGAATATAAGCAGCTCTTACCCCATTACGTTCTTAATGACTCATTTGACGTTCTACAGCATCTCGTGACCAAAGATTCGAATCGACTAATGCACTACAAGCCATAGTTCTAAAACCATGTCCACAAAGTTCTGTTTTAGTATCGTAGCTAATTGAACGTAATGCTTTATTAATGGTATTTTCACGCATGGTTTTTCTCGGAGAATGATCGTCAGTAAATACCAGTTCATACATTCCACTAATATCATAAATTTGTTTTAAAATCTCAATGGCTTGATCACTTAATGGAACCAAATTAGGAGGGGGCATTTTTGAACCGCGGTGAGAATGCGGTACACCATCAATCACTTCGCTTTCTGCCGAAATAGTCCAAACCTTTTTATCAAAATCGATGTCAGACCACCGAGCAAAATGCAATTCACTAGAATGAATAAAGATAAGTAAGGAGAGTTTAATTGCTAACTTGGTTAACTCTCGTCCTTTAAAGTTATCAATACGCTCTAATAGTTCAGGTATCTTTTCTAGTTCAAGTGAGGGACGATGATTCACCTTAACCTTACTCAACACACCTTTCAAGTCCTGAGCTGGATTATAAGAGATATAACCATTTTGTAATGCATAACACATAATAGCGGATGTGAGTTGTTGTAATCGGCTTGCAATTTCACTACGTCGATCTTCTTCAACAACTTTAATTGGATTAATTAACTGACGAGTAGTTAAAGCTTAAATAGAGTAAGCCCCAATTCTAGGGAACAAATAGAGAAAAAAATAACAAAATTTTAAAAAAATGTAAGCGCATTACGAAAGATACAGCAGAAAACAGTGAAAATTACTTAAATAAAATAGTATAGATTTGAACTTATCTAATAATAATTAGGAAAGCAATTCTCTATAACCCTTGCAAAAAAGGCTTTAAAGCCTTTTTTGGATACAAGCCGTTATCGAATCAAATGTATCCATTTTTTAACATGATTAGGGGGGATATCAGTTAACAAGAAAAATGCAGTATAAGGCTTATCTAAAAATGCTTTAGAAACAAAAAAACCAGCTTTCGCTGGTGTTCCTTTTTCGTAATTGGTGCCCGGACGCGGAATCGAACCACGGACACGGGGATTTTCAATCCCCTGCTCTACCGACTGAGCTATCCGGGCAACAATGGAGGTGTATTAAACACGATTCGCGATTATCCGTCAATCCTTTTTATAAGATATTTTAAAAAAACTCTACTGTTTGGTTGAAATTTAACTAGTTATTACTATATTAGTAACTTATTATGACATAATATCACTCTATACTTAGAGGAATTTTATATGCGAGTCTTTGGATTTATTATTTTTTTTATCTATGCTTATTTTGAACTAAGCTTTTTTATAAAAGTTGCTGATTCAATAGGTGTTTTTCTTGCTTTAATTGGCATTATTGCCACTTCGATTATTGGGTTTTCTTTAATTAAAAAGCAGGGTTTAAATAATCTAAGTATTATGCAACAAAAAATCGCTAATAATCAAAGTCCTAAAGATGAAATTATTAAGAGTGTGTCCTTACTCTTTGCGGGTTTTTTATTGCTAATTCCTGGTTTTTTAACCGATATGCTAGGCGGGATTTTGTTAATTCCACGCGTTCAAGATTATATTGTTCGCTTTATTGTTAAAAAATTTCCTTTCAAAGTTCGATCATTTTCTTCTAGCAACAATGCGCAACTTAATGATGTAATTGAGGGTGAATTTGAGCGTAAAGATGACTAATAATTAATCAATTAAAAAATTTTTTAATGTTATTCTCTTGAAGAATTTAAAACAACCCCCATTTAATGTTCACTATATTATATAGATCATAATTTTATGATTTATTGTTAATAATTATTTAATTTATATTAGTGCTAGGAGATAACTAATGAAAATTCGTCCATTGCATGATCGTGTGATCATTAAACGCAAAGAAGTAGAGTCAAAATCAGCTGGCGGTATTGTTTTAACAGGCTCAGCTGCGGGTAAATCAACACGTGGTGAAGTTTTAGCTGTTGGTAATGGTCGCATTTTAGAAAATGGTCAAGTTCAACCACTAGATGTAAAAGTTGGTGATATCGTTATTTTCAATGAAGGATATGGCGTTAAAACAGAAAAAATTGATAATGAAGAAGTGCTTATCTTATCTGAAAGCGATATTTTAGCCATTGTTCAAGCGTAATTGGCAAATAATTTAATTTATAGACAGAATTTAGGAGAAATACAAAATGGCAGCTAAAGATGTAAAATTTGGTAATGACGCTCGCGTTAAAATGCTTAAAGGCGTCAATGTATTAGCTGATGCAGTTAAAGTAACTTTAGGTCCAAAAGGACGTAACGTAGTATTAGATAAATCATTCGGTGCACCAACTATTACTAAAGATGGTGTGTCAGTTGCTCGTGAAATCGAATTAGAAGATAAATTCGAAAACATGGGTGCACAAATGGTTAAAGAAGTGGCTTCAAAAGCAAACGATGCCGCTGGTGACGGTACAACTACCGCAACAGTACTTGCTCAAGCTATTGTTAATGAAGGTTTAAAAGCGGTTGCTGCGGGTATGAATCCAATGGATTTAAAACGTGGTATCGATAAAGCAGTTGTTGCAGCAGTTGAAGAGCTTAAAAAATTATCTTCACCATGTGCTGATTCTAAAGCGATTGCTCAAGTAGGTACAATCTCTGCTAACTCAGATGAAACTGTTGGTACTTTAATTGCTCAAGCAATGGAAAAAGTGGGTAAAGAAGGTGTTATCACTGTTGAAGATGGTACTGGTTTACAAGACGAGCTTGATGTTGTTGAAGGTATGCAATTTGATCGTGGTTATTTATCACCATATTTCATCAATAAACCAGAAACAGCTACTGTTGAATTAGATAGCCCATATATTTTATTAGCTGATAAAAAAATCTCTAATATCCGTGAATTATTACCAGTATTAGAAGCAGTTGCTAAAGCAGGTAAATCACTACTAATCATTGCTGAAGATGTTGAAGGCGAAGCATTAGCAACTTTAGTTGTGAATACTATGCGTGGTATTGTTAAAGTTGCCGCAGTTAAAGCACCTGGCTTTGGTGATCGTCGTAAAGCTATGTTACAAGATATCGCTATTTTAACAGCCGGTACTGTAATTTCAGAAGAAATCGGTTTAGAGCTTGAAAAAGCTACTTTAGAAGACCTAGGTCAAGCTAAACGTGTTGTTATCAATAAAGACAATACCACTATCATTGATGGTGTTGGTGAAGAGTCTTTAATCAGTGCTCGTGTTGAACAAATTCGTAAACAAATCGAAGAATCAACTTCTGATTACGATAAAGAAAAACTTCAAGAACGTGTAGCTAAATTAGCTGGTGGTGTTGCAGTAATTAAAGTTGGTGCAGCAACTGAAGTTGAAATGAAAGAGAAAAAAGCACGTGTTGAAGATGCATTACATGCTACTCGCGCAGCTGTTGAAGAAGGTGTGGTTGCCGGTGGTGGTGTTGCGTTAGTTCGTGCTGCATCTGCAATTTTAGACCTTAAAGGTGCAAACGAAGATCAAAACGTTGGTATTAAAGTTGCCCTTCGTGCAATGGAAGCGCCATTACGTCAAATCGTGACTAACTGTGGTGAAGAAGCATCTGTTGTTGTTAACGCAGTTAAAGGTGGTAAAGGTAACTATGGTTACAATGCTTCAACTGAAGAGTACGGCGATATGATCGCAATGGGTATCTTAGATCCAACTAAAGTAACTCGTAGCGCATTACAATATGCTGCATCTGTTGCTGGTCTTATGATCACAACTGAATGTATGGTTACTGATCTACCTAAAGATGATAAAGCTGATTTAGGTGCTGCTGCAGGTATGGGCGGCATGGGTGGAATGGGCGGAATGATGTAATTCTGCTGTTTCTCCTAATAAAAACCACTCCGTTATGTGAGTGGTTTTTTTATGCCTAGCGATTGATTATATAAAATATTTAAAATTAACTTGTTAAGTGCTGGTAAAGTGTTATTGAACCAATGATGATAAGAACTATACCGCCAATAAATGATGCTTTTTTCCCAATTAAACAACCAATTTTTTTACCTAGCAATAACCCAAGGGTAACCATAATACAAGTCGCTAACCCGATCATTGTTGATGCGAAGTAGATATTGACACTAGCAAGGGCTAATCCAACACCAATTGCAAAAGCATCAATACTAGTTGAAATAGCCGTAAGGACTAATATTAGAAATGATTTTGAGGAGAGGGGTTTTTGGTCGTCATTTTCATCGTTTTCTTCTTTAAAACTATGATAAATCATATTAAGACCTAACAAAAGCATGACGGCAAAAATGATCCAATGATCCCAGTTTTCAATATATTGAAGTGCAATATAGCCAATAAACCAGCCTAGTATAGGGGTAATAGCTTCGATAAAGCCAAATAAAACGCCTACTTTTAATGCACCGAAAAAGGGTGTTGATTTAAGCGAAACGCCACGACAAACCGCTACCGCAAATGCATCAGTCGACATGGCTAATGCTAATAATAAAATAGCCCAAAAACTCATGATATTTACTCTTGCTTCTAATGATTTTTATTTTAATTTTTATAATTTATTTTTTTGATATTAAAAATAGATAATTAGCTATCTTTTTATCGCCTTTGTTTTTATAAAATTCTGCTGTTTTTATTACATTATTTCGGCGGTTTGAATCATATTCAAAAAGTTGTTTGAACATAAGGTCTGCCGTTTTTGTATCTCCATTTTGAATCGCACAATAACCATATTGCTCATAGGTATCGGCTTTCCAGCGGTGTCGATCAAATTCTAGGCTTTTGCTAAATTGTTCTTTGGCTTCTTGATAACGATTCCTGCCACATAAAAAGGATCCATAATGGACATGAAATAAGCCATTACCAGGTTGCATTAATGTAATACGTTTGTAGATCATTTCTGCTTCATTATATTCACCAACATGCTGATCAAACATTGCCATTGCCAGCATCACTTGTGGATTATTGGGTGAATACTGAGCGGCTAATTTTAGATTATAATGTGCAGCTTTAACATTATCCTCGGATTCATTGGCTTTAGCTAAGTAGCCTAACCCCAATCGCATTCTAGCGAGTGCCGCTGCTTCAGGATCAAATTCTTCACGAGCATTTGTTTGACAGCCAGCTAGTATTAACATACTAATTAATGCAATTAATACGCCTTTCATCCACAACTCCTTTTTATTGTTGAATAAGGTTTTGTTTCTTATACAGTGTGCGTTTAGTACGATCAACCACTTCTCCAGCAAGTTGCCCGCAAGCCGCATCAATATCATCACCGCGTGTTTTACGAACAATAACCGTAAATCCATAACCCATTAATGTTTTCATAAAGCGATCAATTCGGGTATTTGAACAACGAGAATAAGGTGCTCCAGGGAATGGATTCCATGGAATTAAATTGATCTTACTAGGCACATTTTTTAAGAATTTTGCCAGTTCATGCGCATGTTCAACACTATCATTGATTTGATTGAGTAAAACATATTCAATTGTCACCTTACCGTGATTAGCATTTGATGTTGATAGATAACGTAAAATTGAATCACGTAGCATTGCCATATTATATTTTTGGTTAATTGGCATTATTTCACTTCGGATTTCATCATTTGGTGCATGAAGTGAAATAGCTAAAGCAACATCAATCATTCCTGCCAATTTATCTAATGCCGGTACTACGCCAGAGGTTGAAAGTGTGACCCGTCTTTTTGATAAACCATAACCAAAATCATCTAACATGATTTCCATTGCTGGTGCAACATTAGATAAATTAAGTAAAGGTTCACCCATACCCATCATAACAACATTCGTGATAGGCCGATCGGCTAATTTACCTGTAACACCAATCGCATTTGATGCTCGCCAAACCTGGCCAATAATTTCAGAAACGGTTAAATTGCGATTAAAACCTTGCTGAGCAGTTGAACAGAATTTACATTCAAGCGCACATCCCACTTGTGATGATACGCACAAAGTTGCTCGATCACGTTCAGGGATATAAACCGATTCAATCATCTGATTATTACCCACATCTAACGCCCATTTAATGGTACCATCCGATGATCGCTGTTCAAGAGCAATTTTAGGTGCTTTAATTTCAGCTAATTTTTTTAGTTGTTCACGGAGCTTTTTGTTGATGTCGGTCATCAGATCAAAATCATCTATCCCAAAATGATAGATCCATTTCATCACTTGATCAGCTCTAAATGGTTTTTCCCCTAAGGAAATAAAAAACTCTCTTAACTGCTGTCTAGTGAAGTTAAGTAAGTTAATTTTTTCGTTGGTTGGATTTGTGGTGTTTTGATTGGTTGTCACATCTGAACAATCGCCAGACGATTTTTGTGTAGCTGGTGTTAACATATTGCCTCGTTTTTACACATTATGGCTATTTCAATTTTTAGGGAAAGGATTATACTGTTTTTCACCTTGTCTGGCTAATATAATATTAATTACAATTTGAATGATGAAAAAAATAATAAAAACAATTGCCAATTTTACTCAAACTTTAACTCTACTTTTATGTTCAACATTTGCTATGGCACAATCAATTCCATTAAATAAACTTACAGGCCAATTTGATGAGAAAAAAGACAGCGATTTTATTGCTCTGGATTCAACAATATTACCAGTAAATAAAAAAGGCATGTATCTTCAAAAAGAGCCCACTCAGCAGCTAATTAAAGCTTATAACGATTTTAAAAAATCTTATCCAGATATTCCGTTTATAGTTGTGAGTGCAACACGTAATTACACGTATCAAAATGGCATTTGGCAACGTAAATGGGACGCCTTATTACCTAAGTTAAAAGTGCCACAAAAAATTGCCGAAGAAATCTTAAAATTATCTTCAATGCCTGGCACATCAAGACATCATTGGGGAACAGATATTGATATTACCAGCGTGTCATCTGAATATTTTAAAAATGATAAAAAGGGTATTATTTTGTATCAATGGCTTCGTGAAAACTTACCAAAATATGGTTTTTGCCAGCCATTTAATGAAGGAAGAAAGGGTGGATATTTACCAGAAGAGTGGCACTGGTCTTATAAACCAATTGCAAAGCAATATATAGCTGAATATAAGGCGATACTTGAAACTAATCCACAAACGATTATGAAAAATTTGAATTTTACTGGCTATGATAAAATTACACTTGAAAGCCTTGTGAAAGAGTATGTATTAACAGTTAATTCAGAGTGTTATTAGTGCTTTCGCCAATAAGGTAGTTTTATTGTTACCACTAAACCACCGCCATCTCGATTATTAGCTTGAATAGTACCGTTATGCATAATAACGGTCTTTCTTGCAATTGCCAAGCCTAGCCCATAGCCTTTACCTAATTGTGCTGATTGTATACGGACAAAAGGTTCAAAAATGCTTGATAATTTACTTGAATCTACACCAGGACCGCGATCTTTAACCTCTATTTGTAAATATTTTCCTGCTTCTTTTAACGATACTTCAACAGTCTGACCGGCTTTAGAGAAGCGGATAGCATTACGAATAATATTTTCAATCGCTCGTCGTATTTGTTCTGAATTACCTTTAACAATAGAATGTGAAATCGATGATATGCTAAATACTACTTCAATAGATTGATGATTTGCTTCATAGTTAGCATCATTAACAACAACACCAATTAACTCTTTTAAGTCAAAATATTCATCGGTTCGATTATTCATTTCTGCGCGTGAATAATTCAAAATTTCACCTATTAATTGATCTAGGCGTTCCGACTCTAACTCAATCCTAGCTAATGAAGTATCTATGTTTTGTTTATTTTGCTGTGCAAGGCCGATGGCAAGCTGCAAACGGGCCAGTGGCGTTCTAAGTTCGTGTGAAACATCATGAAGTAATGCTTGGCGATCAGAAATTAAGATATTGAGCTGTTCAACCATCATGTCAAAATCTTTACCTAATTCGCTAAGCTCATCACGACGAGGTTTTAATTTTTTGAATAGGCGGACAGAAAGATCGCCTTGAGAAACTCTAAAAAACCCTTGCCTTAATAACTTCATTGGTCTGGTTAAGTTCCATGCTAAAAAAAGGCTGAATACTAACCCAACACATATCCCCATTAATACAATGGGAGTTGGCATATTGAATAAAGTTTTCCTATTATTGCTATGATCTGTTTTATCGTCTTTAAATGATACCGAGTAAAGTGTTCCGTCTGGTGCAACCGCCATCCTTTGATATAAATAACTGGTTGATTCTAATTCATCTGTGATGATATTGACTTGATCATTTTGAGGAGAGACCAATTTTATCGACAATAAAACTCGCTCACGTTCGGGGAGATGTGCGATAAAATTGAGAGTCTCATCTTCACCAGCAACATGTAGTAATTGTGCAATCATATCCACTTTAGTTGGCATATGATTTAAGAATCGTTGATTTTTATTCTCTATATAATAAGAGAAAGCAATCCAAGTTAATTGGAAAGTAAGATAAAAGATTATCCAAAAGATAATCAGAATTTTCCAAAATAATCGACGATTCATGTCAAACCTACATTAACGAATACGGTAACCAACGGCTCTTATCGTTTCAATGGTTACATCATTTTGTGCGACTTGATGTAATTTTTGGCGAATATTACTGATATGGACATCTACACTACGGTCATAAAGCTCTCGTGCACGACCAAGCCCAATTTCAGATAATTCTTCTTTAGTTACCACTCGCTCACTATGTTTCACAAGTAAAACTAATAAGTTAAATTCGGTAGACGTTAAATCAATAGGTTGACCATTCCAAGTGCATAATCGCTGAGGAATATCTAAGGTTAAACCATTAAAGTGATATTTTTTATCATCAACTAATTCAACCGAACGTTCATCAAAACGACGTAAAACCGCTCGTAATCTAGCTAATAATTCACGTGGATAACATGGTTTTGGAATGTAATCATCAGCACCTAATTCTAACCCTAACACGCGATCAATATTATCACCTTTAGCGGTTAGCATAATTACTGGCATATTACATTGTTGACGAATGCTTTTAAGGACATCAATTCCATTAATATCAGGTAACATTACATCTAAAATTGCTACACGGTATTTACCTGAAAGCGCTTCATCAATACCATCTTTACCCAAATAAACACTTTTAATATTAAAACCTTCATTGGTTAAATATTCGCTAAGCATTTGTGATAATTCTACATCATCATCAATTAATAAAATATTTATCATACGTCGCCATTATTATTTAATTTTAGATAGTTACATTATTGCAATAATAAAAAAAAAGTCAGGTGGATTTACTAAAATATTACATATTTTGAACTATTCCTGATTAATTTATTTACTATGCAACTAAGTATAGAAATTTAGATTTACTCTATTTTCATAGTATATATTTCAATCAAAAAACGATTGAATAAGGAACTGTTAGTAGTGATGTAATTTATTAATAAAAGATATGTTTCATTAATATTTTTTAACTAACTTGTTATGTAATATGTGAGCAGTACATTCAGTTTTCAAGTTAAATAGAATAAAATAGTCACATTATTTATAAATTGAACGTTTCACTATTTATTGTTAGCTATATGGAGATAATAAATGAAACTAACTTGGCAACAATTAATTAAATTGGTGAAACACGAAGTTTTACCGGCTCTTGGTTGTACAGAGCCTATCTCGCTTGCTTTGGCTGCTGCAGTTGCAGCTAAATATATTGATAAAAATAATATTAATCGTATTGAGGCTTTTGTTTCGCCAAATTTAATGAAAAACGGCATGGGCGTTACTGTTCCAGGTACCGGTATGGTTGGATTACCTATTGCCGCAGCAATTGGGGCAATTGGTGGAGATGCTCAAGCAGGCCTTGAAGTATTAAAAAATATTAAACCAAAACAAATTAATCAGGCTAAAACGTTAATTAGTGAACATAAAGTTAATGTACAAATTGCTGATAATAATACTGCTATTTATTCTGAAGCCAATATTTATACGAATACCGATCATGTTAGGGTATGCATCGAAAACTCACATACTAACGTAATTTTGATCGAAAAAAATGGTGAAACTATTTTCAAAGCAGATAAAAGAACACAAGGTGAATCTAAACAAGAGTCGATCATAAACCATATGTCAGTCAAACAGATATATGAGTTTGCAACGCAAGCTAATTTTGATGATATCGAATTTATTTTACATTCGGCAGAATTAAACAATGCTTTATCACAAGAAGGATTAAGGCGAGAATATGGTTTAAGTATTGCTGCAACATTGTATGAACAAACAAAAACAGGATTGTTAGCAGATGACTTGCTGTCCAAAGTGATGATTCGCACCGCAGCAGCATCTGATGCACGAATGGGTGGTGCGACTTTACCTGCAATGAGTAACTCCGGTTCGGGTAATCAGGGGATAACCGCAACGATGCCGGTAGTTGTTGTCGCCGATTATTTAAATGCGACGCCAGAGCAATTAGCTAGAGCATTAATTTTATCTCATACTATTGCGATCTATATACATAGCAAATTCCCACCTTTATCAGCACTTTGCGCTGCATCCACGGCTGCAATGGGCGCTGCTGCTGGTATGGCATGGTTGCTTGGAAAAGAGCAATATGAGCCAGTAGATATGGCAATATGCAATATGGTTGGTGATTTGTCAGGAATAATATGTGATGGTGCATCAAATAGTTGTGCAATGAAAGTGTCAACATCGGTTTCATCTGGATTTAAGGCTGTATTGATGGCTTTAAATCGGATTCGAGTAACCGGTAATGAAGGCATTGTTTGTGATAGTGTTGAAACGACCATTAATAATCTAGGGGCGATTGCAAGTAATAGTATGAAAGTATTGGATACTCAGATAATTGATATTATGTCACATAAAGTCTAATGTTATCCCTGATGGTAAAAGAATAGACTTTATGCGCTTTTAATATAACCAATTAGCATTATTTTTAAAAAATATACTGGACAATATTATTTTTTATGCGTAATATTTCGTCCTACTTCATATGGTGGCTATAGCTCAGTTGGTAGAGCCCTGGATTGTGATTCCAGTTGTCGTGGGTTCGAATCCCATTAGCCACCCCATTTATGCAAAGTATGAAACATCTAACGGCGAGTAGCGCAGCTTGGTAGCGCAACTGGTTTGGGACCAGTGGGTCGGAGGTTCGAATCCTCTCTCGCCGACCAATTTAATATAAAAAAGCCTGCTCATTGAGTAGGCTTTTTTATTATCCGCTTTATCGCTTGTATTCTCAGCAATAGCATATAAACAGTTGCTTTATAGTGTTTATTTAACACATTATCTGTTGCTATTTTACCCCACTGTCAACCCTAATTAATATTCATTTAATTGATTTTATTGTATTTTTCATAAAATTTGTGATCTCCCTTACACTTTTGGTACTTAAAATTGACAACATGTATTTATTTATCTATTTTTTGAACTATATTATGTGATTTAAGATATATCTGTGAATTAAAAAAGCCCAGTAATGGAGAGTGATCTTTGGAATACCGAGATATTGCGTCTAAAACCGATGTAGAAGAACAAATAAGAGCAAATCCTAAAATTATTACGGAAAAATCGACTGAGCGAGGACTTGCCGAATTTTTTAAGGTAAGCCGAACAACCGTCAGGAAAGCCTTGCATGATTTAGCTATGGAAAGTTATATGTTTCAAGCAGATAACTATAGCCCGGAACACAATGTTTTTGAAATCAATATGCTAAAAATGTCTTCGTTTAGTGAAGAGATCCAAAAAGAAGAAAATGTTCAAATTGAAATAAAAGTATTGTCCAATCAAATTATAAAGATGCCTGCACAATTGCGTACCTTTTTCGGATCTAACCAGCAACTAATTAGAATTATCAGACAACGTCTCTTGGGGAAAATACCGCTTTCTTATGAAATCAATTATCTCCCTTCAGAAAAATTTACCGATTTAGAAAAACAGGACTTAAATAACATTTCGCTCTATGAATACCTTAAAGAGCATTATCATTTTACACCAAGCCATGGACGGGAAGAGATCACCTACGAAGCGGCGACCGAAGATAAAGCAGAGTATTTAGCTATTGCCGAAGGAACACCTATCTATAAAGTATCAAGTTATAGTTACGATAATAATTTTCAACCATTTGAATATACTGAACAATATTTGATTGGTAACCGATTTCGGTATCACTTATCGGCCAAAAATATCTTCAATTATGAGGAAAAACATAAATGAAGCTATTTGAAAAAATTGCCGCTCAATTACTCGAGCAGATAAATACCGGACGATATGGCGTTGGTGCTGAGTTACCACCCGAAGGACAATTGCAAAAAGATTATAATGTAAGTCGAACAACTGTCCGTAAAGCAATAGATCGATTAGTTGATCAAAATATGGTGGTTAGAAAAAAAGGAGTTGGTCTGTTTGTTGCGCCAACGCTCTCGACCCAAAATATTTTAGAGATGACAGGTATCATAAAACCATACATCTACCCCAATCACAAAAAAGTAATCAAAGAAGCTTACTTAAGACAAGCAGGTGCATATTACAGTCAATTACTAAAAATAAAACCGGCTGAACTGATCTATTACATTAGCTTCCTTGAAGTGGCAAAAAACAGTATTACGAAAGAGATTTTTGTCCTGCCATTAAATAACTTTCCCGATTTTCAAATTTCAATTATCAAAGTGTTATCTACGCTCGAAATCATCAATTCAGGCAAGAAAAAAGTCGATAAATTAGAACAAGATTTGCAACTGATTGTGGCCAACTCCGAGCTCGCTAAACAACTTCGAATCCAGATTAACGACCCATTATTTAAAATTTCTAATCACTATTTTGATACTAATAGCGAACCAATTGCTCTCGAGTATAAGTTTGCTAGTAATACCAAATATGTGGTCGATTTCACTTAGGAGGTACACCAATGATTAAATTGTTACGCGTTGATCATCGCTTATTGCATGGTCAAGTTGTTGTTTCATGGTTCGAAAGTATGGATGCAAACACGATTTTAGTTGCTAATGATGTTGTAGCCAACGACGAACTACGTAAATCTGCGATTCGTTTGGCTAAGCCAGAGCATGCAAAATTAGTGATGAAATCAATTGATGACAGTATTGAGGCGATAAACTCAGGCGCAACTGATAAATATCAAATGCTGATAGTCGTTGAATCAGTAGCAGATGCTGAAAAATTAATCCGTGGCACGCAAGGCAAAATAACCAGCCTTAATTTAGGTGGTACTAAACCACGTGAAGGCACAAAAAACTACTCTAAAACCATCAATTTAACCGATCTTGAAGCAGATTTACTGACCAAATTGCAACAAGACGGTATTGATATCTACATTCAGCAAATTCCAAGTGAATCAAAGCAGAAATTTGAGAAATAGTTGAGAGGTACAAAATGAGTATCGAATTAACCGCATTACTGTTAGCTTTGATTGCGATGTTAGCAAATGGTGAATACTTTTTAGGTTCATCAATGTTATCCAGACCGTTAGTGACTTGTACCTTAGCTGGTTTAGTCATGGGTGATATCACACAAGGCATTATAATTGGGGCAACGTTAGAATTAGCGTTTGTCGGATCGTTTTCAATCGGTGCATCCATTCCACCGGAAATAATTTCCGGCAGTGTTTTAGGTACCGCTTTTGCCATTGGCGCAGGGAAAAGTACCGAAATCGCCTTAGCACTGGGCATTCCAATTGCATCACTGGTTTTATTAGTCAAAAATTTATGTTTTCTTTTTATTCTTCCTTACTTTGTTCACAAAGCCGATAAATACGCCAGCGAAGGCAACGGCAAAGGTATGGATCGAATGAACATACTCGGTGGTTTCTTTTCAATCAATCTGCCAATTGGTTTAGTGGTTGGATTCTCCTACTTATTCGGTAGTTCAGCGGTCAATGGCTTATTAGAAATGATTCCTCGCTTTATTATCGATGGTTTAGGTATTGCCACCGGCTTATTACCGGCGTTCGGTTTTGCTATGTTAATGAAAATTATGATTAAAAAAACCAATGTCACCTTTTTTGTTCTTGGCTTTGCTTTAGCCGTTTATATGAAAGTGCCTGTTACTGGCGTGGCCATTTTTGGTGCCTGCCTAGCACTTATTTTGACCGGTTACTCCTCATTTAATGGAAAAAAAGGCGTAACAGAACAAGACAGTCAGAAGCTAACAACTGGCAACGTTTTAGGTGCACAGGAGATCGATTATGAAAACGAAGAATTCTAAATTAATAACCAATAAAGAATTAACCCGAACTTTTTGGCGCTCTTTCACCGCTGAATGGTCATGGAATTATGAACGGCAAATGAACTTAGGCTATGCCTATGCCATGCGCCCGGCTTTAGATAAAATTTATAGTGATAATCAAGTTGACCTTACCGATGCTTATCAACGCCACTTAGAATTTTATAATGTTACCCCTTGGCTAATTACCTTCCCTCTAGGCATCTGTATTGCCATGGAAGAACAAAATGCCACCGATAGTGAGTTTGATAAAAGTTCGATTAATGATGTCAAAATTGCGTTAATGGGACCGTTAAGTGGTTTAGGTGACTCTTTCTTCTGGGGGACATTGCGTGTTATTGCCACCGGCATTGGCACCTCTTTAGCGCTGGAAGGCAATATTTTAGGTCCATTGTTATTCCTGCTTATCTTTAATGTGCCGGCGATTTTAGCACGATATTTTGGCTTATTAATTGGCTATAACATTGGTGCTTCCTTTATTGAAAAAGTGCAAAAAACGGGCTTAATGGATAAATTGTCCTATGGCGCTTCAGTACTCGGGCTCTGTGTGGTCGGGGCAATGGTTGCCACCATGGTGACACTCAATATGCCATTGAAAATAGGTACCGGTGATGATTCGGCATCCTTACAAGATATTTTTGACGGCATTGTGCCACAGATCCTACCGTTACTCTTTACGCTATTTATGTTTGTATTGGTGAGAAAAGGCGTTAAAGCACATTGGATTCTTCTACTCATTGCCGCCATTGGTATTTTCGGTGCCTGGACTGGGTTATTAGGAAGTTGAGGAATTAACAATGAAAAGTATTGCTGATTATGTCGCATTAGAGCCGAAATATTATCAAGCTGTTTTAGATAATTATCAGACTTTATTTGCCGATCATATCGATTTAAGTCAAATAAAACAGCTTAATGCCATTGTCATTTTTGCCACTGGCTCCAGTGCTAATGCTGCTTATGGTGCAAGACCAATAATGAGCGAACTGTTGAAGATTCCTGTCTATATTGAAGATCCTTCAATGGCGGCCAATTACCTGCACTATAACGATCCAAATACACTCTATTTTGCCATTTCACAAGGTGGAGAGAGTTATTCAACCATTCATTTAGTTGAGGAATTTATTCACCATAACAAGACGATATATAGCCTGACCAGCAATCCACAAAGTCCTTTGTATCAAGTTAGCAATCACGTTTTATCTATGGGGATGCCGATTGAAGAAATGCCTTATGTCAGTGCCGGTTATAGTATCACTATTTTAGATTTGATCTTAATTAGCCTCATTATTGGGCAAAAAACCGAAACCATTAATCAAGCCAAATTTGATGACTATATGAATCAGATTAAAACGATTACCCAATTATTACCACAAGTCATTGAGCGTTCACAAGCTTGGGTTAATCGCCTTGAAGATCAATATACTCTAGCTCAACGGGTAATATTGATCGGTTACGGTGCTACCTACGGGGTTGCAAGGGAAGGAGAAACTAAATTTACCGAAACCGTACGCAACACTGCGTTGGGTAAAGAGCTCGAAGAGTATATGCATGGCCCTTATCTGGGTTTGCATAGCGATGATCAAATCATTTTTATTGAACCGCAAGGAAGACTGGCGCAAAGAGCCGATTCCTTAAAACAATTCTTAAATCAGTATGTGAAAAATGTTGTAACAATTTATGCACATCAACAAGGCAACCGAACACAAAATGACTTATGTCTAGGTATCAGTTGTGATGAGCGATTAACTTCGCTGTTTATGACAATTCCTATTCACTTACTTAGCTATCAAGTATCACAGTTAAAAGGTCACAATCTGGAAAAATCAACATATCCGGAATTTGATGAAATTACTAAATCTAAAATTAAGAGGATTAGAGCATGAGAAAATACGATGAAAAAAAAGAACTCGACAGCATGAATGGCGCATTAGCACTTCGTCCACAAATCAATGAATTTATCGATAAAATTCACTCCCGTGGTTACAGTAATGTGTGCTGGTTAGGTATTGGCGGAACTTACGCTTCATCGATGCAAGCAGTTGTCCATATGAAAGAAAAATCAGCCATTGAAACCTTTATTCAACATGCAGCGGAATATCTGGTTACCGGCAATAAGCGTATAACCAAAGACACCTTAATTATCATCTCATCTGTTACAGGCTCAACCCAAGAGGTCGTTGAGGCTATTAATAAAATTCAACAAGATGTGGGTGCAACAGTTTTAGCCTTTTTAGATAAAGCCGATTCACCATTAGGTAAAATGGCGCACCATGTGATTTCTTACCCAATGAATGAGCAATTAAAATTCTTTATGGCTGCTGATCGCTTAATGTATTTAGCAGGCGAATATCCTGACTATGATGAATTTTATCAACAAATGGATCAACATTTTGCTAAAAACATCGTCGAAGTGGCGAAAAAAGCTGATGCATTCGGGCAAGAAGTCGCATTGAAACATCATAACGATGCTATGCACTATTTTGTCGGTGCTGGCAACCAATGGGGTGCAACTTATTCTCATGCGATGTGCTACTGGGAAGAGCAACACTGGCTACGTTCAAAATCGATCGAGTCTGCTGAATTTTTCCATGGCACATTAGAAGTGATCGACCGTGATACAGCTGTAACTGTTTATGTTGGTGAAGATAGTCAACGTCCATTAAGTGAAAGAGTGGCAAAATTCTTACCGCAAATTTGTGGTAACTACACCATTATTGATACCAAAGACTATCCATTACCGGGTATATCAGAAAAATATCGTGGTCATTTATCACCGTTTGTGTTTAGAACGATAAATAACCGAATTGATGCTTACGTTGAACACTTAAATCGGCACCCAATGACTATTCGTCGCTACTATCGTTGCTTGGATTATTAAGGAGAGCAACAATGGTTGCGGTATTAATCAGTACTCATGGACCTACTGCTCAAAGTCTGATCGTAAGCGCCGAGATGATTTGTGGTAAACAAGCCTTATGTGAGGCCGTGCCCTTTTTAATGGGGCAATCGTTAGATGAGTTTCAACAGCAAATTGAAAATCATTTAGCAAGCTTTGCTCAACAAGGTGAGACAGTATTGTGTTTGGTGGATTTAAAAGGCGGAACGCCTTTTAACACACTAACCAGATTAATGGCCAATTATCCAAATCTAGAAATTGTTACTGGGGTGAATATACCCATGTTATTGGCAACATTTATGCTAAGAACACAAATGGCGCTAGATGATTTACTATCAGAACTAATGCAAACAGCTCAACAAAGTATTGAGCACTATAATATGGTGTCAATGACGTCATCAATAATAGAAGATGAAGAGTTTTAAGCTGGTCAGATATATAATCAATTAATTTAACTTTAATAAGGCAAATATATTTTTAACTCAAATAAAATTATATTTGCTTTTATTCATTACTAGTTATACCTTTTTATCTAAGCCTTGAATTATATAGAATTAATAGGTAGGTAAATTTGACTATATCTAAAGAGAAAATATTTATCATAATATTGATTCTCTTGTTAAGTAGTATTTGTTGCTGTTGTACAACTAATAATGAATTAACGTTAAAAAAAATCGAAGCGAACGATAAATACCGTTGGATGGAAAATCAGCCACAGTTAATCAGTAATTGGTTATTATCTGAGTCTGAACGTACCGTCAACATACTAGATGCATTACCATGGTCAAAAACTGTCAGTAAACGATTTAATCAATTAACTGATTTTGGTTCTGAACCTAGAATTTCTGATATTCAATATGTAGGCGATAATTGTTTTTATTTCAAACAAACAGCAGATTATCCGTATAATCGCCTTTTTGTTAGAGATCGCTACAATAATGAAAAATTGTTGATAGACCCTCCTGTTGGTTATGGTATATATGATTTTTATCCGTCACGTGATGGGCAATATATTGCTTATAGCATTTATGAAAATGGTGCTGAGATATCATCAATAAAAATTATCAATGTAAAAACTAAATCACATCTTAATGATCATATAACTGGCATATCGGATCCAAGCATTATTTGGTCAAATGATAATTTATCTTTTTTTTATAAAAGAAATGATAAATATCAACAAAATAGCCCAAAATCGGGCACAGAAGAGTTATATTTGCACCATCTAAATACTAAGACAAAAGATGATGTCTTAATCTTTAGTAAAAATCAAATAACTGGTTATGACCCCGTTACCGATCAAAATATAGCCTTATCTTTTTCTAGTAATTGGGCTATTGCGTCTATCTCATCTTCTATATCTGGTTATAGTATCGATTTATACCTTACACATTATGATAATCTTAATAATACTAAAGTTCACTGGCAAAAAATCATCGATAGAAAACAAAAAGTTACCAATTTTATTCTAAAAGGTGATTGGTTATATTTAGCTAAATACAATGCGTTGTCTGGTTATACTATTTCGCGTGTGAATTTGAATAAGAATAGCCAATTAGAAGAAAAAATTATGGAATGGCCAAATGGAGATTTGACCCAATTTGCAGCAAGTAAAGATGCTATTTACTTAGCTTATCATGAGTCAGAAACACCCAAGTTTGTTGCTATTCCTTTTACTGACCCTCATCATGTTAAATTGATTTCACTTACAAATAGTGAAGAAATAACAGCCATTTTTAGTGATACTGATCGCAAAGAAATATTATTTACTGCTCAAAATTGGACTGTTCCCCCGAAAATATTTACCTATAACCCCGATAATGGATCAATTCAAGATTCAAAAATGATTAATCCCAGTGCTTTTTCGTTTGCAAACTATGAGGCTGAACAACAATGGGTAAAATCAAACGATGGAACACTTGTTCCTATGACGATTATTCATCCTAAAGGGATCAAATATGATGGTACTGCTCCTACATGGTTAACTACCTATGGTGCATATGGTGTAAGTCAGCGCGCTTTTTTTGATGCTACACGTTTAATTTGGCTTGAAAGAGGTGGAATAATTGCAATTGCTCACGTTCGAGGAGGTGGAGAATTAGGCGAAGATTGGCATATTGGCGGTAGCTTAGCTAATAAACAAAACTCAGTTGATGACTTTATAACATGCGCACAATATTTAATTAATCATAATATTACTCAACCATCTAAGCTAGTTATCAGCGGTGAGAGTGCAGGTGGTATTATAATTGGAATGGCATTAGCTAAACATCCTGAACTTTTTGCTGCGGCATCTATTAATGTGGGTATGTTAAATATGAGTCGATTAGATAAAATCGCCATTGGTAAAGCAAACTTTGCTGAGTTTGGCTCGCCATTAAACTCAAAACAGTTAAAGGATTTATCTAAAATAGATGCTTATTTAAATTTAAAAGATTATGTTACGTATCCACCGGTTATGATTTCGGTAGGTTTGAAAGATGAACGTGTAGCACCATGGCAAAGTGCTAAATTTATCGCTCGTCTTAATGAGATAAACCATACCCAAAAACAGCAGGTATTAGTTATAGCAGATCAATATGAAGGGCATTTTTTTGATAATTTTCTAAATACAGTCGAGTTTTTTATTTGGAAAACCATGCCAACACCATAATTAAAAAATAGTTAATATTAGAGTTAATATTATTTATGACAATCCTCATCATCAAATAAGTCATTTGGGTGTACTTATCATCGTAAAAAATTATCTGGAAAAGGAATATCAATAAAAACTAGCCAGCAATTTAAAAACGATAGTTTTATATAATTCGCTATTATCTTTTAATACTCTTAAAAAATAATTCTTATCTCACTTGTTTTATGATGATATTTTGTTTTAATAGTCAATAAAGATTTCTTTATATAACATCTACCGTTGGAAATAAAATATGAAAAATGTTGGTTTTGTTGGTTGGCGTGGAATGGTTGGTTCCGTCCTTATGCAACGTATGGTTGAAGAGCATGATTTTGATTATATCAATCCTGTTTTCTTTTCTACTTCTCAAGCTGGTCAAGCTGCCCCTACCTTTGGTGGTAAAACAGGAACATTACAAAGTGCCGATAATATTGATGCTTTGAAAGCATTAGATATTATAGTGACTTGCCAAGGTGGTGATTATACTTCTGAAATTTATAAAAAATTGCGTGCAACTGGCTGGCAAGGTTACTGGATTGATGCGGCATCAACATTGAGAATGGAAGATGAAGCAATCATTGTTCTTGATCCAGTCAATAAAGCTAATATTCATGCAGCTTTAGATAGAGGTATCAAAACCTTTGTTGGTGGTAACTGTACTGTAAGTTTAATGTTAATGTCGCTTGGTGGATTGTTTGCTGAAAACTTAGTTGATTGGGTATCGGTATCAACTTATCAAGCTGCTTCAGGTGGCGGTGCGCGTCATATGCGTGAATTGCTTACCCAAATGGGTATGTTAAACGCCGAAGTAGCTAAAGAGCTACAAGACCCTAATTCTTCGATCTTAGATATTGAACGGAAAGTGACGCAAAAAATGCGTGATGGTAGTTTACCAACAGATAATTTTGGTGTGCCATTAGCGGGTAGTTTAATCCCTTGGATTGATAAAGCTCTTGATAATGGTCAAAGTAAAGAAGAATGGAAAGGCCAGGCTGAAACGAATAAGATTTTAGGTACTAGCCAAATTATTCCTGTTGATGGACTTTGTGTGCGTATTGGAGCATTACGTTGCCATAGTCAATCATTTACCATCAAACTCAAAAAAGACATCAGTGTACCAGAAGTTGAAAAACTACTTGCTGCACATAATGATTGGGTTAAAGTTATACCTAACGATCGTGATTTATCAATGCGTGAGCTGACTCCAGCAGCTGTTACTGGTACATTAACTACGCCAGTAGGACGTTTACGTAAACTTAATATGGGTAAAGACTATTTATCAGCCTTTACTGTTGGCGACCAGTTATTATGGGGAGCTGCCGAACCATTAAGAAGAATGCTTCGTATCTTAGCTTAATCAAAAAAAGCCCGGTAGCCGGGCTTTTTTTGTGATATATGCACATTATAATGTAATGTTGTTTTCTAACAATGTCATTAATAATGAACCATTAAATAACGCTTGTTGTATCAATGCAAATGCACCAATTGCTGAACGGTCATTAAGCGATGAACAATTGATAGTAAGATTTTTTCTCAACTCTTCTAAACTTTGTGCGTTTAACGCGCTGTTTACCGCATTTAACAACACTTCTGATGATTTAGTTAATTCACCCGCTAACACAATTCGTTGTGGATTAAAAATATTCACCATCATAGCAACAGCACGACCAAGATTTTCACCAGCATCTTTGACTAACTTAATTGCCAGCTCATCGCCTTGATTAGCATATTTACAAATAGTGGAAATATTACAGTTATCTAAACTTAATTTAGTTGGATAACCTTGCTCAATCATCTGTTTAGCTCGAAACTCGATTGCTTTATTAACTACACGATTTTCCAAACAGCCAAAATTTCCACAATGGCAACGCTCTCCTAACGCATCGATTTGGATGTGTCCAACTTCACAAGCACTTTGATTATGGTTTGTTAATAGTTGCTGATTGACAATTACACCGGATCCCACACCGCGATGTACACGAATCAAAATTGAGTCATCAACATCTTGAGTTGAGCCAAAATAACTTTCGGCTAGAGCTAAACTTTGAATATCATTGCCAATAAAAATCGAAATGTTAAATTTATTACGAAGAGCATCAGCTAGAGGCCAAGCTTTAACTTGAATATGAGGTGTATAACGAATAATCCCGCGAACAGAGTCAATCAAACCTGGTAATACCACTGATATAGCAACAAGATGTTTTATTTTTTTGCTATTTTGCTCTATGAACTGTTCAATTAATGCAATTAAATATTCTTCAGCTGATTCTTGGGTAAACGAGGTTAATGGATAAACTTCAGATACTAAACAGTTAGCACCAAGATCATATAGTTCAATGGTAACATGGGAACGACTTAATTGAATGGCAATAGTCTGATAGTAACCAAATTTTGCTTGTATTGACACAGCCGGACGCCCACCAGTTGATTGCTGTGCATCAACTTCTTTGATTAAATTTTTTTTAATAAGTTGGCGAGTAATTTTGGTTATACTGGCTGGTGCTAATTGACTAATTTCGGCGAGTTGTATCCGTGAAACTGGGGCTTGCTGAACAATCAAACGGTAAATCATAGCGTAATTTAATTGTTTGATTAGCTCAGCATTGCCAACTAGGTGTAGATAATTAAAGGTCATATTTTATCTCAATATTTTCATTAACTATCTAACATTCTAGCGGGTCATTACTCCATTAACAACCGTTTTCACGTTTGAAAAATCACGATTAAAAATAACTAAGTTCGCAATTTTACTTTCACTAATTGTACCAAGTTGTTTATCAACACCAATTGCTTTTGCAGGATAAAGCGTTGCCATCCTTAGAGCTTCATCTAAAGCAATACCAACATATTCAACTGCATTTTTAACTGCTTCAATCATAGTTAATGCTGAACCACCTAAAGTGCCATTTTCATCAACACAACGGCCATCTTTATAATAGATAGTTTTATCAGCAAATACGCCAGAGGTTAAATTAGACCCTGCTAATAACATAGCATCGGTAATCAAAATTAAATGATCTTGTTTAATTTTATGACTATTACGAATATTAGCCCAACTTACGTGTTGACCATCAGCAATAATACCGACATAAACTTCGGGTTCATCATAAATTGCACCAACAACACCGGGCTCTCGTCCAGTGATATAAGGCATTGCATTAAATAGATGCGTTCCTAAACGGATACCAGCATTAAAACCACGACGACAATCTTCATAATGACCGTTAGAATGACCGACAGAAACATGAATACCAGCATCAGCTAATTGCTTAATATAGTGAGATTCAACTTTTTCTGGGGCTAACGTAATGATTTTTATGACATCAGCATTTTCACAAAGGAAGTCGATCATTTTTTGTGAAGGTTGGCGGATGTAATTTACATTATGAATACCCTTCTTTTCTGGGTTAATGTAAGGGCCTTCAAGATGCAAACCTAATGCCTGATTTGGATGTTTAGCCAAATACTCACGCATAACGTTTACTGCTTTAATCATAAATTCATCAGTTGATGTGATTAAAGTTGGTAAATAGCTTGTACAACCATAAACTAGGTTAGTTTTTTGCATTTTTTCTAATGTCTCGACACTTAACGCATCGAGGGTCTCATTAAATTGTACACCACCACAACCATTGACTTGAATATCAATAAGACCCGGTGCAACAATGGCACTTTGTAAATCTTCAGTAGTGATATTAGCTGGTAGTTCTTCTTGTTTACAAACTTTGGCGATCTTATCGCCGTCAATAATAACGGCGTGATTTTCAAGAATTTCATAACCAGTGTAAATACGACAATTTGTTAATGCGTACATTGAGTTATCCTTTATAAAACGGTCACTTTAAGGTTATCAGCTTCCATTTGTTTAAAATATTTTAGTGTTTTCACTTTAAGATCATCAGTACTTGGCTCATCACAAACAATAATTGATGCTGGATGCATTTGTAATGCCGTAACTGTCCATAAATGATTAACGCATCCTTCAACACCGGCTTGTAACGCTAAACTTTTGTTGTGTCCACAAACTAATAAGATCACTTCCTGTGCATCCATTAATGTTGCAACACCGATCGTTAACGCATGTTTTGGAACTTGTTTGATATCATTATCAAAGAAGCGTGAGTTAGCGATAATTGTATCTTCAGTCAAAGTTTTAATTCGAGTTCTTGAACAAAGTGAAGAACCTGGTTCGTTAAATGCAATATGTCCATCCTGACCAACACCACCAACGAAAATATTGATTTTACCGTAAGATTTAATCTTTTCTTCATATTCGCGGCATTCTTGATCGATATCTGGTGCATTACCATTTAATATATGGATATTGTTTTTATCAATATCAATATGGTTGAAGAAATTTTCATACATGAAAGTGTGATAACTTTGAGGGTGATCTTCTGGAAGACCGACATACTCATCCATATTAAAGGTAACAACGTGTTTAAAACTGACTTTACCTGCTTGATATTGTTTGATGAGTTGTTGATACATAACTAGCGGAGAACTACCTGTAGGTAAACCTAATAAAAACGGACGTTCCGCTGTCGGTTTAAATTGATTAATTTTGTTAACAATGCGCTGTGCTACCCAAGCGCCGACTTCTTGCGCATTTACTAAAGGAATAAGTCTCATAAGATACAGCCTCTTCTGATATAATTAAATAAAATCTTTTTTTTTAACGTAAAATATGTTGAGCATATTCTACTATATTAAACTAATTAATCAAAAATAAATCGTGATATAAATCACAAAAAGCAAACATTTAATTTGCGAAGTAAAATAATATAATGTGAAATATAGTTGACTTACTTACATTTACTTAAAGATGTGAAATTTCATTATTTTTTAAGTAACCCAAAATAATAATATGAGGTAAAACTTATGGGAATTTTAGCTTATTTACAACGCATTGGGCGTTCATTAATGGTGCCGGTGGCAGTATTACCTGCGGCGGCAATATTGCTGGGTATAGGTTACTGGATTGATCCAAATGGTTGGGGACAAAATAGCATTATTGCTGCCTTTTTAATAAAATCTGGTGGTGCAATTATTGAAAACATGCCAATCCTATTTGCTATAGGTGTTGCTTATGGTATGTCTAAAGATAAAGATGGTGCAGCTGCATTATCTGGATTAGTCGGTTTTTTAGTTGTCACAACATTACTTTCACCAAGTTCTATTGCATTATTTAATGGTATTGATACTAGTGTTGATGGTTGGCAATCACAAATTTCCCCTGCATTTAAAAAAATTAATAATCAGTTTGTTGGTATTTTAGTTGGTATTATTGCAGCTGAATTATATAACCGATTCAGTTCTGTTGAATTACATAAAGCGTTAGCTTTTTTTAGTGGTAAACGGTTAGTTCCCATTATTGTTTCTATCGTTATGCTATTAGTTTCTGCTGTTTTATATTTTATATGGCCATCTATTTATGATGCATTAGTTGCTTTTGGTAAATACATTAAAGATTTAGGCTCTATTGGGGCGGGTATTTATGGCTTCTTTAACCGTTTGTTAATTCCGGTCGGCTTACACCACGCACTTAACTCGGTATTTTGGTTTGATGTGGCTGGCATCAATGATATACCAACTTTCCTTGGTGGACAAAAATCTATTGATGATGGGTTAGCAACCATTGGTATTACCGGTCGCTATCAAGCAGGATTTTTCCCAATTATGATGTTTGGTTTACCGGGTGCAGCATTAGCCATGTATCATACAGCTAAAAAAGGCAATAAAGATAAAACCGCATCGATCATGTTAGCCGCTTCATTTGCAGCATTTTTCACTGGGGTTACTGAACCTTTAGAATTTGCTTTTATGTTTGTAGCACCTGTACTTTATGTGATCCATGCTATTTTAACTGGAATTTCACTATTTATCGCTGCAACCATGCAATGGATAGCTGGCTTTGGCTTTAGTGCAGGTTTAATCGATATGCTGTTATCCAGCCGCAATCCTTTGGCTGTACATTGGTATATGCTTATTCTTCAAGGTGTCGTATTTTTCTTTGTATATTATATTGTGTTCCGTTTTGTTATTGTTAAATTCAATCTTAAAACGCCGGGACGTGAAGACGATGTGACCGATACTTCAGCTGAAGAGAATGTACCAACTGTAGGTGATACTTCTAAGCTTGCTGAACAATATTTAGTTATCGTTGGTGGTAAAGAAAATCTAACTAATATTGATGCTTGTATCACACGTTTACGTTTGAATGTTCATGATTCAGATTTGGTTGATGAACAAGCAGCTAAAGCACTTGGTGCAATGGCAGTGATAAAACTAGGTAAAACTGGCGTTCAAATTGTTGTTGGTCAACAAGCTGAGAAGATTGCCGATAAAATGAAAAAATTAGTTTAATATCAATTTTATTAAATAAGTTTTATCAATATTCTCCTCGTGGTAGTAATGATAAAAGCCACGAGGATTTTTATTATCTTTGGCAAGCATAGATTTTGTTTATAGAATTATAAAAAAAGTTGAGGAGCGGGGTTTTTGAAGGTCATTAAAAGCGTAAAATAGTGTCTTGATTCGCGAGTAACTGATGAAACTGGGTAATTTCGATTTGTTGGTTAGGGATATTGAAGGCAATCTGGCTTAAATTTCGCTCATCTAAAGCTGTTTTACAAACATAAACCTCTTCAATGTCATAAAGTTCTAACATATTAAAGGTTGCTATGTAATCTCGCATTAATATCTTTTCTGGATGTTGATTAGGTAAGAGATGAAAAACACCGTCACCCATAAAAAAGACAGAGATGTGATTAAATGTTGATAAAGCTAAAGCAGTATCCAATGCTTCTCGGCCTTTTGCATTGCCGTGTGGTGGAGTACTAATAATAATTGCTACATTTTTCATCTAATCTACCTTTTTAAAATTGTAGAACTCGATCAGAACTTGCTACTGCCTCACTCAATTCACCAAGGCCGGTTAGTTCAAAATGTTCAGCAAGGTTTTCTATACTAATTCCCCTTCTTTGTGCTGCTGCTACGCAAACCTTAAGCTTTAAAGCATTTTGTTTTGCTAAGTCTTGCCATGCTTTGACGAGTTCAAATTCATCATTGGCGGGATCAGTAAAATGATTAGCGTTATAGACACCGTCAGCATAAAAAAAGATGCTATTGATTGAGTGATTTGTATTTGAAGATAATGTTTGAGCAAATTGATAAGCACAATAAGCAGATTGGGTCCCATAAGCGGGACCCATAATAACCAGCGTATAACTTAATGGTTTCATCAAATTAGTTTGGTGCTTGTACTGGCCGAGCAGTTGGAATAGCTTCTTCGTTGTTATCTTTATCAATACCAAGCAATTCAACTTCAAAAACTAAAGTTGACGCAGGGGTAATATTGGCATTGTCACCTTGGCTTGGGAAGCTTTTATCTTCATAAGCTAATTCTGGTGGGACAACTAATTTAATTCTACCGCCAACACCAATGAGTTGAATTCCTTCAGTCCAACCTTTGATTACACCGTCAAGTGGGAAGGTTGCTGGCTCGTTTCGGTCATAAGAACTATCGAATTTACGACCATCAGTTAAGGTACCAACATAGTGAACGATAACAGTATCTTTGGCAGTTGGGTGAGCTCCAGTACCTTTTTGAATAACTTTATATAATAAACCTGATTTAGTTTTTATTACTCCAGGCTCTTTGGCAAATGCTTCACGGAATTTTTCACCCGCTGCGGTATTTTCAGTTTTTTGCTTTTCAAATCGCGCTTGGCTTTCTTCTTGGATACGTTTACCGAAAGCTTCTAGAATTGTGTTCACTTCTTCTTGATTAAGTTGTGAATCACCTTTCATGGTTTCATTAAATCCGCTGATTAGATATTCTTGGTCTGCTTTTACTTCATTTTGTTCTAAGTTTGATTTTAGGTAGTTAGCAAATGAAGAACCTAATGCATAAGACTCTTTTTGGGCTTCAGTGGTAATTTTTATTTTATTGTTCAAAGAATCAGCTTTTTCAGTTGAAGTTGAAACTGTGTTTTCAGCTTTATCATCGGTTTTAGCAGGCTCGGCTTTATTTTCTGCTGGTGCAGGCTCTGCTTTATTTTCTGCTGGTGCAGGCTCTGCTTTATTTTCTGCTGGTGCAGGCTCTGCTTTATTTTCTGCTGGTGTAGGCTCTGCTTTATTTTCTGCTGGTGTAGGCTCTGCTTTATTTTCTGCTTGCGCAGGTTCTGCTTTATTTTCTGCTGGTGCAGGTGCTGTTTCGGTAGCATTTGTCGTTGTAGTAGCAGGTGTTTTGTTTTCTTCGGTAGTTTTTTTATCATCACAACCTGCAAGTGCTAATACGATAGCACTACTTATCAATGTCATTTTAATAAATGATTTCATTTCACTCTCCAAGTTAAAAGATCTTTTAGCTAAATATTCACGGTATTATATATGATCTATTATATGATAATATAGTTTTTACGTATCTTTTATCTAATTAATTTATATAAAATTAGCTTTATTTGTTATTGAAAACTGTAAAAACACACAGGAAAATCACTACAGTCTGTAAGTGTTAATAAGATAGTACTGCTTATTAATGTCAATTTAATAAATGAGTTCAATTCACTCTCTAAGCTAAACGACCTTTAAGTTAAATACCAATCGTATTATATGATCTACTATAAGACAAAATATTTTTTAAGCATCTTTTATATAAAATTAGGTTTATTTGTTATTGAAAACTGTAAAAATACACTGAAAAATCACTCCTTGAGTGAAAGTGGTATCCTCAGTTATAATAGATCCAATTTATAGTAAATATTGTATAAGGATAGCTATTTTGACTACCGAACTTAATACCCTTGATATTGAAGAAATCATAAGTTTACTGCCTCATCGTTACCCATTTTTAATGGTTGATCGCGTACTTAGTTATGAAAAAGGCAAAACATTAAAGGCCATTAAAAATGTTACTTTTAATGAACCATTCTTCCAAGGTCACTTTCCAAATAAACCGATTTTCCCTGGAGTATTAATTTTAGAAGCGATGGCGCAAGCGACTGGAATTTTAGCTTTTAAAAGTATTGAAGAGTTATCGCCAGGACAGCTTTATTATTTTGCTTCAATCGATAAAGCGCGTTTTAAACGTCCTGTAGTACCAGGTGACCAAATTGTACTTGATGTTGAATATATTAAAGAGCGTCGTGGTATTGCATTGTTCCATGGTGTTGCAACAGTTGATGGTAAACTGGTTTGTGAAGCCGAAATGATGTGTGCTCGTAAATAATATTGATTTTGAAATATCCCAAATGTATTAAGGAATTGCTATGGCAACGGAAATACACCCAAGTTCAGTAATAGAAAAGGGGGCAAAGATTGGTGATAACGTCAAAATCGGGCCTTTTTGTTATATTGGTGAACATGTTGAAATTGGTGATGGCACTTTTTTAAAATCACATGTTGTCGTTAATGGCCACACCAAAATTGGTCAAAATAATCAAATCTATCAATTTGCTTCAATCGGTGAAGTTAACCAAGATCTAAAATATCGTGGAGAACCAACTCGCACTGAAATTGGTGATCGTAATATGATTCGTGAAAGTGTGACGATTCATCGCGGCACTGTTCAAGGGGGGGAGTTAACGCGTATTGGTAGTGATAATTTATTCATGATTAATGCACACGTTGCTCATGATTGTATTATTGGTAATAATTGTATTTTAGCGAATAATGCAACGCTTGGCGGTCATGTGCAGTTAGACAATCATGTTATTATTGGTGGTATGACAGCTGTACATCAATTTTGTGTTATCGGATCTCACGTAATGGTTGGTGGTTGTTCTGGTGTTGCCCAAGATGTTCCTCCTTATGTTATTGCACAAGGCAATCATGCAACACCACATGGCGTTAACTATGAAGGATTGAAACGTAGAGGTTTTAGTAAAGAAGCACTACAAGCTATTCGTAATACTTACAAAATTCTTTATCGAAATGGGTTAACCCTTGACGATGCCAAAGTTGAAATTGAATCGTTAGCTAAACAGTACCCTGAAGTTCAACTGTTTACTGACTTTTTTGCTCGTTCGACTCGTGGCATTATTCGTTAATGACTGATAAAGCTTTAACTGTAGCACTTGTCGCTGGTGAAACATCTGGTGACATTTTAGGTGCAGGTTTAATTCGTTCTCTCAAAAAACACCATCCAAATATTCAATTTGTTGGAATTGCTGGACCACAAATGCAAGCTGAAGGCTGTAAAGCTTGGTATGAAATGGAAGAGCTGTCTGTGATGGGCATTGTCGAGGTATTAGGTCGATTACGTCGTATTTTAGCTATTCGTCGAGATATCACTAAACGCCTTATTGAACTAAAACCTGATATATTTATTGGTATTGATGCGCCTGATTTTAATCTTTCATTAGAAGGTAAACTCAAACAAGCTGGTATTAAAACTATTCATTATGTGAGCCCATCAGTCTGGGCTTGGAAACAAAAGCGCGTGTTTAAGATTAAACGAAATACTAATCTTATCTTAGCTTTTCTTCCTTTTGAAAAAGCCTTTTACGATAAATTTGATGTTCCTTGTCGTTTTATTGGTCATAAAATGGCTGATGATATTCCTTTAGAACCAGATCAAACCGCAATGCGTCAACAATTAGGTATCCCGCTTGATTGCCAGTGCTTAGCACTTTTACCTGGCAGCCGTCATGCTGAAGTGACGTTATTATCTGAGCCTTTTTTAAAGGCGGCTCAATTGCTACGTGACAAATTTCCTGATTTACATATTGTGGTTCCTTTAGCAAATGAGAAAAGGAGACAAGAGTTTGAGCGAATTAAAGCTGAAATCGTACCACAATTTAATGTGCAGTTATTAGATGGTCATGCTCGTGAAGCAATGATTGCCAGTAATGCGGCAATTTTAGCGTCTGGAACGGTTGCTCTTGAATGTATGTTAGCTAAATGCCCAATGGTTGTCGGTTACAAAATGAAAGCTTTTACGTTTTGGTTGGCTAAAAAGTTAATCAAAACGCCTTATGTGTCGTTACCAAATATCTTAGCAGGTAAAGAAATAGTGCCTGAGTTGCTACAACATGATTGTACACCAGAAAATATCGCTAATCATGTTCTTCCTTTTTTAGAAAGTGATAATACCGAATTAAAAGCGACATTTTTAGCTTTGCATAAACAAATTCGTTGTAATGCAGATGAACAAGCAGCACAAGCTGTACTTGATGTATTAGAGGATTCACATTGTTGTTAGAATTTACCTACCCTGATGCCACTTTAATTGCTGGAGTTGATGAAGTTGGACGAGGCCCTCTGTGTGGTGATGTTGTTACTGCTGCTGTGATTTTAGATCCAAATAAACCGATAGAGGGATTAACCGATTCTAAAAAGCTGACAGAAAAAAAACGTGAAGCTTTATTTGATATTATCAAGCAAAATGCATTAGCGTGGAGTGTTGCTAGAGCATCAGTCGATGAGATTGATAAGCTTAATATTCTTCATGCCACTATGCTGGCTATGCAACGGGCGGTGTCTGGCTTAAAAATCAAACCCAATTATGTTTTAGTGGATGGCAATCGTTGTCCTGAATTTGGTATTCAAACACAAGCCGTCGTTAAAGGCGATTTACTTGTTGCTGAAATTAGCGCAGCGTCGATTCTTGCGAAAGTGACTCGTGATCGTGAAATGGTTGAATTAGACAAATTGTATCCGCAATACGGATTGGCAAAGCATAAAGGATATCCCACTAAAGATCACCTAATGGCTATAGAATCACACGGTATCAACCATTTGTATCGTAAGAGTTTTGCTCCAATTAAGAGATTGTTACTTATCTAATTCGACCAATGTTGATCTACCGTTATTAATAATGGTGAATTGAATATAGCGACTGGTGAAATAACGGTTTCTTGATAAGGGATCTTATCTCCATAGCGTTCAGTTAGTTTTTGTTTAACTGCTGGTGCTGACAGATTAAAATCTTTAATCCTTTGTAATTGTCCAATTTTTAAGTTAAGTGCTTTATTATAAATTTTCCAAACTAGTTCTGAGCAATAAATATACTTATCATCCCAGCCAAACCAAATATCGTAAGGCTTATTTTCAAATGAATGAGCAACTCGTTTTAAATTAGCAATTTCTTTTTGTGATAAAGTGTGATCTTTTAGGCGTTTAATTATATATTTTCTATTTTTTCCTCGATTTACCCATTTATCAAACGGTGTATAGACCACTTTAGATGCTGCTTCAAAGACATAAGGTTTTCCATTTTTAATAAAAATTATTCCCATGTGACTATAAGGTGACTTGGTTGCTAGCTCAATCGCCTTGCTTTGGTTTGATTGAGAAGATTGGAAAATAATATCGCCATCAAGTGGTTGATAATCTGCTGTGGCCGCTGTGTAAGTAGCGAAAAGTAATGTAATAATTAAAATAAAACGCATAATTTTATAATTAAAAAAAAAATCAAGGTAATATTATAAAATTATTAGCTAAAATAGCTACTTAAATAAATTTTAAGTAGCTTTTAGGCGTGTTTCAGTCATTAATCCCGATTACTGAAAATAGATGTCGATTTTGTTTTATACATAACTTTACTGGCACGAGCAAAACGAATCGTTTTGAAAATACCTAACAAGCTAGCTTGATGCATTCGATACAACAATCGATGAATAATTAGCGCAAACCATCCCTTTACACCCATTTCACTTTTTCCTGCTATTTTAACCACACCTTGCGCGGTATCATGTAAAGAAATGATTGTGCCATTATCGGTATACTTAAACGATTTTAATGGCTTATTATCTAATATGTTGATAATGTTTTCGTAACAAATTTTTGCCATTTGATGTGCAGCTTGAGCAGTAGGTGGTGAGGCATGGCCATTGTCTTGCATTGCGTAAGCGCAATCGCCGATAACAAAAATATTGTCATCACGAGAAGTTTGCAATGTTGGTTTTACCACCAATTGATTTGAACGACTTGACTCTAATCCAGCAATTTCCTTTAAATAATCAGGAGCTTTAACACCCGCAGTCCAGATCATAATGTCGGCTTTAATAGTATCGCCTTCTTTTGGATAAAATCCATCGCTTTCAGCCTTAGTAATCATGGTCTTGGTTAATACATGGATACCTTGTTTTTCAAGTGTTTTAGTAATACTTGCCGCAGTCTTTTCTGGTAGGGCTGGTAAAATACGATCTGTTGCTTCAATAACCGACACATCTAAAAGATCGGAACACATCTTATTACGACCACAGGCACCAAATGCTTCCACCATGTGTGGTAGTTCAGAAGCTAACTCAACGCCAGTTGCACCACCGCCTACGATAGCAATTCGAATTTTATCTTCGTCGGTGCTTTGATCATTATCGATAATTGAACAGAAACTGGTGAATTTATTTATTAAGGTTTCTCGCAAGCGAATCGCTGCATTTTGATCGTCTAAGAAGATACAATGTTCTTTAACACCAGGTGTACCAAAATCGTTAGAAGTACTACCAATGGCAATAACTAAAATGTCGTAATCAATAGCGACTGATTCATCTTGATGATTGATAATAGTGATTTGTTTTTGGTCCCGATTAAGGTCAGTAAAGGTACCTTGGGTAAATTCGAAATTATGTTGTTGTCCTTGAGATGCATAATAAATATTATCAACTTGCTCATCAAGTACACCCGTTGCTACTTCATGTAATAATGGTTTCCATAAATGATAACTGTTTTTATCAATTAGGGTAATTTGAGCTTTGTCTGTTTTGCCTAACTTATCACCTAGGTCAGTAGCGAGCTCTAAACCGCCGGCACCACCACCAATAATAATTATTTTTTGCATATTTCAAGCCTTATTATTTCAATTGTAAAATATCATACTAAATAAGTAGGTTTTTATCTATTTCTTTTGACTGATAACATTTATAAATGAAATCTATTAAAATGGAGGTTTACAATTATTGAAATTTATTTAAGGGTGAAATAGAATATCATTCAATATAGTTGTAAATAATCCCGTTTAGCCTTATTTGGGCATAGAAATATAGCTTAGATTGTTTAAATAAAGCGTTATATCGTATGATATAGTAATCATTTTTGAAGTATGTTAATTCTTGATTGCATACAATTATCCTAGTTCTTTAGGCCTTATCTTACAATTGTCACTCAAAACAAATTTATGAATAAAAAAATTTTTATTGTTATTGCATTGATTGTTATTTTAATTTCAATGACGATCTTAATACGTGCTCATAGCAGCCAGCTTATTTTGCAAGGCGAAGTTGATGCACCTAATGTCAGCATATCCTCTAAAGCCAAGGGGCGAGTGCAAGTAATTCATGTCAATCGTGGCGATGATGTTAAACAAAATGATGTCTTAATTACGCTTGACAGTCCTGAGCTTTTAGCTCAAGTTAAAGCTGCCGAAGCTGGGCGAGATCAAGCAAAAGCGCAAGTTGAACTTTCTCAAAACGGTACTCGTGAAGAAAGTATTCGCTATTATGAAGCGTTATTGGAACAAGCAAAAGTTTCTTATGATAATGCTTCGAAAGAGTACAATCGTAATAAAGCCATTTCGGCAAAAGGTTTTGTTTCTCAATCAATATTAGATAATGCCCTTAAAACGCGTGATGCAGCTCATCAGCAGGTTTTGTCAGCCCAAGCCAATTTAGATCAAGCGAAAAACGGTGATCGTATTGAACAGCGTGAGATCTATAATGCTAAATTGCAAGAGGCTGAAGAGCAACTTAAACAATTACAGATTCAATATGATGATCTGCAAGTCAAGGCGCCTGTAGATGGTGAGGTTGGTTCAATTCCTGCCGAAGTAGGCGAGCTGTTTAATGCAAATAGCCCACTATTAACAGTTATTCGATTACCACAAGCTTATTTTGTGTTTAATATTCGTGAGAATATTATGCCGAATATTCACAAGGGTGACCATGTTAAGTTGGAAGTTCCAGCGCTTGGCAATAAAGAAGTTGAAGCGGAAGTTCGTTTTATTTCACCAATGGGCGATTATGCAACTAAACGTGCTACTCGAGCAACGGGTGATTTCGATTTGAAAACCTTTGAAATTAGACTTTATCCAACTAAACCTGTTGAAGGCTTACGCGCAGGTATGAGTACATTATGGAAAATAGACAACTAATTTCAGATTTCTGGCATCGCTTTAAAGAAGCATTTAACGATGAAATTCCAGTTATATTTAAGCGTTTTACTTTCCATTGGTTAATGTGGATTTTACCGCTGATTATTTTTGTGATCATCAGCAGTATATTTTATCGAGGTGTATTATTTGATCTTCCAGTAGGTTATGTTGATCAAGATAAAAGTACCTTATCTCGTGAAATTATTCGGGATCTTAACGCTGGCGCGCACGCAAATCTAATTAATTATGATAATCAGTTAAAAATGGCTGAACGTGATTTAGAAAAAGCTAAAATCTACGCCATTCTCTACATACCGCCTAATTTTGAAGCCGATGTATTAGCTGGTCGTCAACCAACGCCGATGCTTTATTATAATGCTTTATATTATAGTGCTGGCTTATACTCTATTATGGACTATTCCGGCCTAATTGCTTCATTAAATACGCAATATCGGACGACCATGGCAACCAGTATTGGTTTGCCCGTACCTAAGCTTTCTCAAGTTAATTTCAATTATGATGGGTTATTTAATGCCAGTGGTAACTCAATGTACTTCCAGCAATTTTCCGCGGTAGTTCATTTGTTACAATTATTTGTAGTGACCACAACAATTCATATTCTATCGCGATTACCTAAACGGACTCGGCCTAATTATCCATTTGTATTAGGTAAACTCGCTCCTTATACCATCTGGTATACCATGTTATTGATGTTTGAAATAGCAATGCTGGTTTTATTTTCTGATGCGCGCGTATCTGGTTCGCCATTTGCTATGATGCTGGTGGTATTCTTTTATGTTATTGCAGCGCAAAGTATTGGTATTTTGCTTTATACATTTACTAAAACAGTATTAGATGCATATACCTATATTGGGGTATTGGTGGGGCTTGCTTTGACCTATTCAGGAGTAGTGGTGCCTGAATTGTCGATGCCTTGGATAGCAAGATTTATTTCGTCACTTGAGCCTTTAACCTATGCACTGAATAAATTATTCGATCTCTTTTTACGACATTCCAGTTATCTATCTGTATTAAAAACATGTGGGATTTTAATGATCTATCCAATAATTATTACAGTGTTAGTTAGAAAACGTTTAGTCAAACGTTTACATTCACAGTAAGAGGCAATATTTGGATGCTTAAGCTATTTTTATCTTCAGCTATAAAAATGTTTTTTTATATGCTAATGCGACCAATGTGGTTATTGCTATTAGTTTCTGTTTCATTAATGAGCTTAGTTTATATTAATGGCACCATCACCAATTTGCCGGTTGCAATTGTTGATCAGGATCATAGCGCTACAAGTCGAAGTTTGATTCGATCTTTAAATACCAGCTCTAAAATCGATGTGCTTACTTATGAAAATTCATTAGAAGCTTATGATGATATTAACAGTCGTAAATTATTTGCGGTATTTACCATTCCAAGAAATTTCGAAAAACGTCTTTTAAACGGTGAAGAGGTGACAATTCCTGCTTATGGTGATGCTTCTAGCCGTCTAGCTAATGGTCTAATACAAGTTGATATTAGAGGAATATATCAACAAATATTAACCGAATATAATACGCGGGTAATGCGCAATGCTGGTTTTTCTGATCCGCAGATTAATATCATCTTATCGCCAATAAAAGGGCAAACGATGCCGCTTTATAATGCCGGGATTAGTTTTGCGGCGATAACTTTTCCTGGATTACTCGTCATGTTGTTGCAACACTCCTTTTTGATTGCCTCAACGCGTACCAATATCACCTTGCACTCCTTGCCCCAAGGTAAACCACCAAAGATTGTTATATTCGGAAGTTTATGCGGTCTTATACCAATATGGCTCTTTTTGTCTTTAGTCCTCTTTGGATTATGGCCTTGGGTTCTTGGCTATAGGCAATTAGCAAGCATACCCGAAATTATTATTATGACATTTCCGCTATTATTAGCGGTGTTGGGGTTGAGTAAATTACTCACTGAATGTTTACATCGAACCGAGATGATTTACCTAACCTTAGCCTTTTTGACTACCCCCGTATTTTACCTATCCGGTACTATATGGCCTCTTGATGCTATGCCGTTATGGGTACAAACGGTATCGCGAATGTTACCATCTACATGGGCAACAAATATGATTGCTGGTGTAAATCAGATGGGGTTAGGTTTGTCAGATAATGTATTTAATATATTTATGATTCTATTTCTCGGAGTCATATATGGTTCGCTAGGCTTTTTTATTGCAGCACTACGCGAAGGAAAGATGAGAAGATATTTCAAAAAAATAAAAAACTTTGTGCGTTCAAATACTAAAAAAGTTAATAATAAACCTTCAATTAGTTAATGCTAAAACGTGAATATACAATCAATAGCTGTTATGATGAATGCTTAAATTTTTCAAATAAATAACGTATGTCCAATAAATATTATCCATGGATTATTAGTTTACGCCCTAAAACGTTAGTATTATCGCTTTCGGCTATTTTGATGGGAAATTCGCTAGCATATTGGCAACGGTCTTTTGACCCATTGATTATGCTACTATCAATCATTACCGCATCGTTATTACAAATTTTATCCAATTTGGCTAATGATTACGGTGATGCAATTAAAGGCAGTGACCAACAAAATTTAACAGGGCATAAACGGGGATTACAATTAGGTTTAATCACGCTTAATCAACTAAAAATAGCGCTTTGGATTACCGTTTTATTATGTATTACTTCAGGGCTTGCATTACTTATTTTAGCCTGTAACAACTATCGACAACTTCTGATTTTTGTCTTGTTAGGATTATGCTCAATCATTGCAGCAATTACCTATACGATGGGGAAAAAACCTTATGGTTATATTGGATTAGGTGATTTCTCTGTCCTTATCTTTTTTGGGCTGGTTGGGGTAATTGGCAGTGATTACTTACAGACTAAAGTGTTATCGACACGACTCATCTTACCTGCAATTGCTAGTGGATTATTAGCGGTTGGAGTACTTAATATTAATAATCTACGCGATTATGAAAGCGATAAACAACATCATAAACGAACATTGATTGTGCTAATTGGTAAAACTTACGGTTGCTGTTATCACTTACTTTTATTAATTGTATCATTTTGTCTATTTAGTTTATTTGCTTACAAAAATCTACATACTTTTTGGAGTGGACTATTTTTATTAACATTGCCACTATATATAAAACATATCAATTCGGTGTTTAAATTTAAGACGGTTAATGACGCTGCACCGTTACTAATACAAATGGTCAAACTTGCTTTATTAACTAATTTACTTTATTGTTTGGGTATTATTTTGAGCTAGCTCACGTTTATTCTAAATTTATATCGTTTTACTTAATGTTAGCGTTATACTAGAATCGAATGAATATTACAGTTAAAGGAGACTCTACCATGGAGTTTGAAACATCAATTCTTTGTGATTACTACCCAGAAGATGTTAATGTCGTAGAACCGATATTTAGTAATTTTGGTGGTGTAGCTTCGTTTTCAGGCCAGGTCGTCACAGTGAAATGTTTTGAGGATAACGGTATATTGTACGAAGTATTACAATCCAATGGGGCAGGTAAAGTATTGGTTATTGATGGTGGTGGTTCTGTGCGCCGAGCATTGATAGATGCGGAATTAATCGATATTGCACTGCAAAACCAATGGGAAGGTATCATCGTCTATGGTGCTGTGCGCCAAGTTGATTATATTGCTGATGCTGAAATTGGTGTTCAAGCACTCGCAGCAATTCCTGTTGGCTCGGATGATCAAGGCGTTGGTGAAATTGATATTCGTGTTAATTTTGGTGGCGTGACTTTCTTCTCTGGTGACTTTATTTATGCTGATAATACCGGCATTATCTTATCTGAAATCGCTCTTGAAGTAGACGATAAATAAATCACTCATTATTTTCATAAACCGCTGTGGTTTTACAGCGGTTTTTTATGCTCAAAAACCCCGCTCCTCAACTTTTTTTGCGATACAATTTTCTATTTTGTTCGATTACGAATATAACCACCAGTAACGGTGATAATTAATCCTGCTATCTCCATATCTAATAATTTAATAGTGAGTTCAGGAATGGGTAAATTAACCAGGGCTGCAATTGTATCAACTGGAATTGGGTGATGACGAATAACGGCAAAAATTTCAGGATATAAAACAGTATTACTCTCTTTATTCTCAACACTATTTTGTCTATTTATTGTTGATAAAAAGCCACTATAGTGTTCTAAAATATCAGTTGGGTGAGTGACTAGATAAGCCCCTTGCTTGATTAAATAATGGGTTCCATGACTATTTTGATTATCAATATCACCCGGTAAGGCAAATACATCGCGATTTTGTTCAAGCGCATAACGAGCAGTGATTAGTGATCCACTTTTTTCAGATGCTTCAACCACAAAGGTTCCTAAACTTAATCCACTAATAATACGATTGCGACGTGGAAAGTATTCGGATCTTGCTTTTTCAAATGGATAAAATTCTGAAATGATGGCGCCATTTTGTGCCAAAATATCATTTGCCAATCGGAGGTTTGAGCGTGGTGAGATTTGAGCTAATCCACTACCTAAAACAGCTATAGTATTTCCTGATACCTCAAGAGCCCCTCTATGGCAAATAGCGTCTAAACCCAACGCTAATCCGCTAGTGACTGTTAAACCATTAATTGCTAATTCGCCAGCGAAATATCTTCCCCATTGTGCACCATATTCACTAAATTCACGGCTACCAACCATGGCAATTTGTGGTGAATGTAATAATTGCCTATTACCCATAACAAATAACAATAATGGTGGTGAACTAATTTGCTTAAGTAACATTGGATAATCGGAATCACAATACGCGATCAAATGTTTGGCTGGGTAAGGTGTTGCCAACCAATCGAGTATTGGCTCAAAATGAAGATAAGATGTTTCAAAAAAACGATCTTGGAGAGTTTTGGATAAACCTATTTTTTCCAATAATAGCGATACATCTCTTATTTTATTAGGTAGACCAGTACTAAAATAGTGAGCAATTTGCTCGAAATATCCCTTTCTTTTCTGACCAAGCATTGAAATTCGTAACAAAAACTCATATTTACTCATTACAGTCCTTTTTCCTCTACATTGTTGCTTTGTGCCATATCTAGAAGGATTGATTAGATATATTTTAGTAATAGTCAACTAAATCTATTCATAGGCATAATAAATGTTTACAATGTAGGCGAATTTGAAAAAATACAAAATTGAGGAGTAGATCGAAGAATTTATGGCTATTTTACCGGTATTACGTTTCCCAGACGAACGACTTCGCAAAATTGCAAAGCCTGTCTCTAATTTTACACCAGAGCTACAAAACATTATCGATAACATGACTGAAACCATGTATGCCGAAAATGGTATTGGACTTGCAGCTACACAAGTAGATGTACATGAGCAGATTATTGTGATTGATGTGTCGGAAGATAGAAGCCAACTTTATGTGATTATCAATCCTGAGGTGATAAGCCAAGAAGGTGAAACTGGCATTGAAGAGGGATGTTTGTCGATACCTGACTGCCGTGGATTTGTTCCAAGATCAGAAAAAATCAAAATCAAGGCATTAGATCGTAATGGTAAACCTTATGAAATTGATGCTGATGAACTATTGGCAATTTGTATCCAGCATGAAATGGATCACTTAAAAGGTAAACTCTTTGTCGATTATCTCTCGCCATTAAAGCGTCAACGTATTGAGCAAAAGATGAAAAAGCTAGCTCGTGAAGAGCAAAAGAATCGATAAATTAAACCGCCATTAATTTGGCGGTTTTTTATTTAAGCTTTCATTATTTAGCTACAATCACCATAGCAGGTCGGATAAGTCGACCATTGAGTGTATAGCCTTTTTGGATAGTATTGACGATTTGACCTGATTGGTGTTCTGGTGATTCAACCATACTAATCGCTTGATGTAGATCTGGGTTTAATTGTGAATCAGCCGTATTTATCACTTCAATACCAAATTTTTTGACCGTATCTAAAAACGATTTTAATGTTAACTCTAATCCTTCTACAGTTGCTTTGTGTTCTGGATTATTTTTATCTGTAGATTCTAATGCGCGTTCAAGATTATCAATTACAGGTAAAAGCTCATTTGAGAATTTCTCAAGAGCATATTTACGTGCTTTGTCCACATCTTGTTCAACACGTTTGCGCACGTTATCAATTTCAGCTCGAGCACGAATCATTGCTTCACTTTCATTTTTTTTAGCAATTTCTAATGCTTGTTCAAGTTCTGCAATACGTGTATCTTTGGCTTTTAACTGCTCTTCAACACTTGGTTGAGATGGCGTTTGTTCTTCAGTAGTTTGCTCAGCCGGGACTTCAATGTTTGTTTCATTTTCTGACATATTATTCTCTTGTTCAGTCATACGGTACTCCAAATTTAGTCGAAAACTTAATGAATAACAGTTATTATGGGGGCAATTTTTATTATTACAAGTTTAACGATAAGATGATATCGTGTTTTTTAATCGGTAACTAAAAAATCTTTATATTTAAGTTAAAAAAACAAGGATATTTTATGGGTATACCATTTAAATGTGTTGGTTTGGTTGGGATTCCACGTAAATTAGAGGCGATTGAAACTCATCAGGTTCTATATGACTGGCTAGTTAACTTAGGTATTCAAGTTTTAGTTGAAGATCGGTTAGCGCAGTATATAAAATTTCCTAGTAGTGTATACGCAACTTTAGATACGATTGGTGAGCAAGCCGACTTAGCCATTGTTGTCGGTGGTGATGGTAATATGCTACGTTCGGCACGTCAATTGTCGCACTATAAAATTAAAGTGATTGGAGTAAATCGAGGTAATTTAGGCTTTTTAACCGATATTTCCCATGATCATGTTATTGAGCAATTAACTCCTGTTATCAAAGGGGACTATGATGATGATCCTCGGTTTTTATTGGAAGTGTCTATCTACAGTGATGGTCGGTTAATTAATTCTGGTTTTGCTGTAAATGAAATTGTAGTTACACCTAATACTGTTGCGCATATGATTGATTATGATGTGTATATCAATGAGCGCAATGCATTTTCACAACGAGCTGATGGTTTAATTATTGCAACGCCCACAGGATCGACTGCTTACTCGTTATCAGCTGGTGGACCAATCCTTGCGCCGCACTTAGATGCGTTAATTATCACACCAATGTTTCCACACTCTTTAGCGGTCAGACCATTAGTAATTAAGAGTGATAATCCTATCCATCTTAAATTTCCAACAACAGCTTTGGATCTTAATGTTGCTTGCGATAGCCAAATTATCTTGCCAGTTAAACCAACACAAGAGGTAATTATTCGTCGCTCAGATTATGAGTTTAATTTAATTCACTCTAAGGATTATGATTATTTTAATAATCTTTCAAGCAAACTAGGTTGGTCACAAAAGATGTTTTGAATTTAATCGTTATGTTAAGAAAATTATCATTTAAAGGGAAACTATCTTTAAATAATAAATGTTAATACATAAACAGATAAAGAAGAGAATATGGCGGCGATAACATCGTCGACCATAATACCAAAACCGCCCGGCACACGCTTATCAAACCAACGAATAGGCCAAGGTTTTGCCATATCAAACAATCTAAATGCGACAAAAGCAATCGTCACCCATAGTATTGAAAATTGAGGAATGAAATACAGCGTTATCCACATACCGACAAATTCATCCCAAACAATATGACCCGAATCATGAGTATGGGTATCATCCGACGTTTTTTGGCAAATATAACAACCAAACACAAACGTCACTAAAATAAAAACCCAATATAAAGCAGGTTGTAAACCCCAAAATAAAAGCCACAGTGGTATCGCCATTAATGATCCCATAGTACCAGGCATAATGGGTGATAGCCCACTGCCCAATCCGACCGCTAAAAAATGAATTGGATTAGTGAGTTTTAGGTATTTTTTAAAATCTTTATTGCGCGCTTGTTTCGTCATTCTGATGATAATCGGTTGATAAAATTATGCCGACTTGAGGTCGGCAAAAAATTTGCTTAGCTAGCTTTAGCCAGCACTTATAATATTTAGCTATATTATTAGTCTTTAGCTAAGGTTGCAACCATTACTGCTTTGATCGTGTGCAGGCGATTTTCGGCTTCATCAAAAACGATGCTATGTTTAGATTCAAAGACTTCATTTGTCACTTCTAAACCATTTTTCAAACCATACTGGGCAGCCATTTGTTGACCTACTGTGGTATTCATATCATGGAAAGCCGGTAAGCAATGCATAAATTTAACATTTGGATTCTCGGTTAATTTGACTACATTTTGATTGACTTGGTATGGGGTTAATAATTTCACTCGCTCATCCCACACTTCTTTCGGTTCGCCCATGGAAACCCATACATCGGTATAAAGAAAATCAACGCCTTTCACACCTTCAGCGACATCTTCAGTTAAAACGATTTTAGCGCCTGTTGTTTTAGCTATCTCTTGGCACTTTTGAACAAGCTCTGATTCAGGTTGGCACGCTTTAGGCGCCACGAGTCGGATTTCCATACCCATTAAGGCTGCGCCTTCCATTAACGAATTGCCCATGTTATTACGAGCATCGCCTAAATAAGCAAATTTAACGCTATTAAGTGGGCGCTCACCGATATGCTCTTTCATGGTCATAAAATCTGCTAAAATTTGCGTTGGATGCGCTTCAGTCGTTAAACCATTCCAAACCGGCACACCGGCATATTTTGCCAAAGTTTCAACAATATCTTGCCCATAACCTCGATACTCAATACCGTCATACATGCGTCCGAGCACTCGAGCTGTATCAGCAATCGACTCTTTATGCCCAATTTGGCTACCACTTGGCCCTAGATAGGTGACTTGAGCGCCTTGATCATATGCACCGACTTCAAAAGCACAACGAGTACGGGTTGAATCTTTTTCAAAAATTAAGGCAATATTTTTGCCAACCAAATGTTGTTTTTCGTTACCTTGTTTTTTTGCTTTTTTTAATTCAATAGCAAGCTGAATCAGCTGGTTAATTTCTGCTGGGGTAAAGTCGAGTAAACGTAAAAAATGACGTTGATAAAAACCGTACATATCAAGCTCCTAATAGCGGTAAGTATTGTTACGATTCTATTTGAATAATTATGCAATTTCAAGTTAAACGTTTTAAATTTATAAAATGTCCTTTTTAGTTATTGAATTGTCTAAAAAATTAGATTTTATTATTTAATTATTTTTTATAATAACGCTTTTTTTGTTTAAAAAATTGTAATAAAATGACCAATTAATGAGTTACTGAAAAAGCATTTATGTGAATTATTATTCATAAATAGTGTTTATTTAATCAAAAGGTCTCTTAGCCATGCAAACTTATGCCCTCCTTATATTACAAGACGGTTCACAATTTATCGGTAAATCAATCGGTGCCGAAGGACAAACTGTTGGTGAGGTCGTTTTTAATACCTCAATGACCGGTTATCAAGAAATACTCACCGACCCTTCATATTGCGAGCAATTAGTCACGTTAACTTACCCCCATATAGGTAATGTCGGTACTAACAATGCCGATGCTGAATCTAATCAAGTTTATGCAAAAGGGCTGATTATTCGTGATTTACCACTATTAGCCAGCAATTATCGCAATGAGCTCGATCTTTCGAGTTATTTAAAACAGCATAATGTTATTGCCATTGCCGATATCGATACTCGCCGTTTAACTCGAATCTTGCGTGAAAAAGGGGCTCAGCATGGCGTGATTATCACGGCAAACGATAAAGAAACTTTACTTGAAAAAGCCGATACCGCTAAACAAATGGCGATTGATTTTAAAGGATTATCCGGACTGGATTTAGCCCAAAAAGTCACCTGTACAAAAAGCTATTTGTGGACACAAGGTGTATGGACAAGAGAGCAAGAACACCCAGTAGCAAAAAACGCCTTGCCTTATCATGTTGTGGCTTATGATTTTGGCGTAAAACGTAATATCTTACGGATGTTAGTTAAACGGGGTTGTAAATTGACCATAGTTCCGGCAAAAACCTCTGCGCAGGAGGTATTAGCATTAAATCCTGACGGTATATTCCTATCAAATGGTCCCGGTGATCCGGCACCTTGTACTTATGCCATTGATGCCATTAAACAGTTTTTAACTACTGACATACCGATATTTGGTATCTGTTTAGGGCATCAACTGTTAGCGTTGGCTTGTGGTGCAAAAACCATAAAAATGAAATTTGGACATCATGGTGGCAATCATCCGGTTAAAGATCTTGAAAATAATCGAGTTATGATTACCGCCCAAAATCATGGTTTTGCCGTTGATGAAATGAGTTTACCGACTCACTTACGTGTGACGCATAAATCACTGTTCGACGGTTCGCTACAAGGTATTCATCATAATCAAAAATCCGCTTTTAGCTTTCAAGGTCACCCCGAAGCGAGTCCCGGGCCTCACGATGCCGCCCCACTATTTGATCACTTTATCGAATTAATTAAAATTTATAAGCAGGAGCAATAACATGCCTAAGCGAACAGATATTAATAGCATTCTCATTATTGGCGCTGGCCCAATTGTTATTGGTCAAGCTTGTGAATTTGATTATTCCGGCGCTCAAGCTTGTAAGGCTCTGCGTGAAGAAGGTTATCGGGTTATTTTAGTCAATTCTAATCCTGCCACCATTATGACCGATCCGGAAATGGCGGATGCAACCTATATTGAGCCGATTGATTGGACAACGGTGAGTAAAATTATTGAACAAGAAAGACCCGATGCCATTTTGCCCACCATGGGCGGACAAACAGCGCTCAATTGTGCGTTAGAACTGGATAAAAGAGGCATTTTAAAACAATTTAATGTCGAGATGATCGGCGCTACCGCTGATGCAATTGATAAAGCTGAAGATCGCAAACGTTTTGATCAAGCCATGAAAAAAATTGGTCTTGATACTGCCCGTTCCGGCATTGCTCACTCATTAAAAGAGGCTTATGCCGTACTTGAACAAGTTGGCTTTCCTTGCATTATCCGCCCTTCTTTTACTATGGGGGGAACCGGTGGCGGGATTGCTTATAACACTCAAGAATTTGATGAAATTTGTACCCGAGGACTTGATCTGTCACCGACCAATGAACTCCTCATTGATGAGTCATTAATTGGTTGGAAAGAGTACGAAATGGAAGTGGTACGAGATAAAAATGATAACTGCATCATTGTCTGTTCGATTGAAAATGTTGACCCTATGGGTATTCATACCGGGGATTCCATTACCGTTGCGCCAGCTCAAACATTAACGGATAAAGAGTATCAAATCATGCGTAACGCATCGATAGCGGTACTTCGTGAAATTGGCGTTGAAACAGGTGGTTCGAATGTACAATTTTCGGTTGATCCTAAAACCGGACGCTTGATTGTGATTGAAATGAATCCAAGGGTATCACGTTCATCAGCATTAGCATCTAAAGCAACCGGTTTTCCAATCGCAAAAATTGCGGCCAAACTTGCGGTTGGCTATACCCTTGATGAGCTATCTAATGATATTACCGGAGGTAAAACGCCAGCGTCATTTGAGCCTTCGATCGACTATGTAGTGACAAAAATACCCCGCTTTAATTTCGAAAAGTTTGCCGGGTGTAATGATCGTCTAACAACTCAAATGAAATCAGTGGGTGAAGTGATGGCTATTGGGCGGACTTTTCAAGAATCATTACAAAAAGCGCTACGAGGGCTTGAAGTCGGTGCCTGTGGTTTTGATCCGAAAATTGACAATTATGATGATGAAAAAAATCTCAGCAAAATACGTTATGAACTGCAAGAAGCGGGCGCTGAACGAATTTGGTATATTGCTGACGCTTTTCGAGCCGGCTTTAGTTTAGATGAAATTTTCACATTAACGAATATCGATCGCTGGTTTTTAGTGCAAATTGAAGAACTTATTAGCCTTGAAAACCAACTAAAATCGCAATCATTAGCTAGCCTGAATTCAGAATCATTATGGCAACTTAAGCGTAAAGGTTTTTCAGATTTACGTATTGCTAAACTGCTTAATGTTGAAGAACAAGACGTTCGTGATCGACGAAACCAATACGATATCCATCCTGTATATAAACGAGTTGATACCTGCGCAGCAGAGTTCTCGACCGATACAGCTTATCTTTACTCAACCTATGAACAAGAGTGCGAAGCTAAACCACAATTTATTCGCCCGAAGATTATGATATTAGGCGGTGGACCGAATCGGATTGGGCAAGGTATTGAGTTTGATTACTGTTGTGTACATGCAGCGCTGGCGCTCCGTGAAGACGGTTATGAAACAATTATGGTTAACTGTAATCCGGAAACGGTATCTACCGATTATGATACCTCAGATCGACTCTACTTTGAGCCAGTCACACTGGAAGATGTGCTTGAAATTGCTCATGTGGAAAAACCAAATGGCGTAATCGTACAATACGGCGGGCAAACACCATTAAAATTAGCCAGAGCGCTTGAAGTCGCTGGGCTACCGATTATTGGTACCTCGCCAGATGCGATAGATCAAGCTGAAGATCGCAAACGTTTTCAGTCGATTGTCGATAAGTTAAAGTTAAAACAGCCAGTTAATGCAACGGTTACCGATATTGAAGATGCGGTGATTAAAGCCGAACAAATTGGCTATCCATTAGTGGTTAGACCGTCTTATGTGCTTGGTGGTCGAGCAATGGAAATTGTGTATAACGAGCAAGATTTAAGACGTTATTTTAAAACCGCAGTCAATGAATCGAATAATGCTCCCGTACTACTTGATCACTTTTTAGATGATGCTATTGAAGTTGATATTGATGTCATTGCCGACGGCGAGCAAATCGTAATTGGCGGCATTATGGAGCATATTGAACAAGCGGGTATTCACTCGGGTGACTCAGCTTGTTCATTACCAACATATACTTTAAGCCCGGAAATTTTAGATCAACTGCGCAAGCAAGCTAAACAGTTAGCGTTAGAACTTAATGTAAAAGGGCTTATGAATGGGCAATTTGCCGTCAAAGATAACCAAATTTATTTGATTGAAATCAACCCTCGAGCCGCTCGCACCGTGCCATTTGTGTCGAAAGCTACCGGTTTGCCATTAGCGAAAATCGCTGCACGAGTTATGACTGGGCAATCACTGGCTAAACAAAATATCACCAAAGAAGTCATACCGCCTTATTACTCAGTGAAAGAGGTGGTTTTACCGTTTAATAAATTTAGTGGCGTGGACCCAATTTTGGGGCCTGAAATGCGTTCAACCGGTGAAGTGATGGGAATTGGTAAAACCTTTGCCGAAGCCTTTGCCAAAGCACAACTTGGTAGCTTATCAAATATGAAAAAATCGGGAAAAGCTTTGCTATCTGTTCGTGATCAAGACAAAACTCGCTTGTTAGCGATCGCTAAACGATTAATTGCGCATGGCTTTAGTATTGATGCTACTTTTGGCACTGCTAAGGCATTACAACAAGCTGGCATACCCTGCCAAATGGTTAAAAAAGAGAACGAAGGGCGCCCCAATATTCATGACCATATTAAAAATGGCGAATATAGCTATATTCTCAATACCACATCTGGACGGGCTGCTATTGAGGCATCGAAAATCCTACGCCGTAGTGCTATTCAATATAAAGTTCATTACGATACCACGATGAATGCGGCCTATGCCACAACGTCGGCGCTTGATTATGATCCAGCTCATAGCGTGAAACCATTACAGGCACTTTATCAATAGAGACGAGTAAGGCTCGTCTCTTTTCACTAATCTGGTTTACGGTGTCGTACAAATAAGATCTCTTATTCACCTGAAAAAATATTTCTTTTTCCTTTGAACTATTTTATCTAATTAGGAAAGTTTGAGCATAATCAACGATAATTAATGTAAAAAATATTGAGGAGTGTATACCATTTCGTATAAAAATCGTCCTTATTTGTTAAGGAATGTGTAAAAATAGGACGTTTAGCCTAGAAGGGTATTGCTTTATTATTTTATTACTATAATATAGCCACCTCTTTGACGCGGGGTGGAGCAGCTTGGTAGCTCGTCGGGCTCATAACCCGAAGGTCGTTGGTTCAAATCCAGCCCCCGCAACCAATTCTTTTAAACCTATCCTAACTTATTCTTAATAATTTACTATCCTGAATTCGGTATACTGCAAGGGTTTAGCATTAAAATTGAACTGGCATCTTTTAATCATTGATACATAACTTAATTATAATTAAAAATACTGTTATGCAAGTTACATACATTACTTCCTGTCTTTGAGCAAAGTTAATTCAAAATATCAATTTAATGGTTAGCAGAACATTAAGAATCGTGTGTTACTTATTAAATAAGAGAATAAACGAGAGGCATAATTCTATATTTAGCCATTAAATGAATTTTCTGCAACCACTACTAGAATATTGGCTTCTTTAGATTATTGATGTGATTGGCAGAATTATCACAATTTGATTGGCCATATTCGATTTACGATAGGTATAGCAAGCAATTAAATCAATATTTTGCATAACTATTTAAACGAAGCTATGTAAGGATGGATCATGATATTGAGTAATCATATTGATCCTTAAATTATTAAATATGAAATATTAGTTTTTTATCAAAAGTAATTAGTTTATTAATATTAAGGAAGATCATTAAAATTAATGATCTTCATATATGATTAGCGGTCTGTATTATTTATTATTTATTGGTTTTCTTAAAAAGATGCCATATGAAATTGCACCTAAAATAAGTAAACATGCACCTAATATAAATACATAACCGAAACTACCGGTTATATCAAGTATGATACCTGTTACAATTGGTGCCATTGCTGCACCTAAAAAGCCTCCAAAGTTCTGAATTGCACCTAATGAACCGACTTGGTGACTAGGTGCTACATCAGCAGCTAATGTCCATATAACGCCTGATGGGAGTTGAGAAGCAAAATAACCAATAGATAAAAGAACAATACTAAGTACAGTATTATCAATAAAAGCAATGGGTGCGACTGAAGCGGCTGCAAGTATAGCTCCACCAACAATAGGAATTTTTCTTGCATTTATTGGTTGAAAACCTCGTCGTATAGCGAAATCAGAAATAATTCCACCGAGTAGAACACCTATAATACCGCAGAAAAAAGGAATTGATGCAATCCATCCCATTTGTTTTAAAGTAAAGCCTTGTTCTTTTTCTAAGTAACTAGGTAACCATGTTAAGTAAACCCAAATAGTAAACATAATTCCAAAATTACCGAGAATCATAAACCAAGTCATTTTTTGTTTTAATAAATCTCCCCATGATGCTTGAGATTCTTTTCTTTTCGGTTCTTCTGCATTAGATTTACCTTTTATTAGCGTAATTTCTTCCGGTGTTGGGTTCCGATATACTTTTAACCAAACAAGCATGACAAGTAATCCAAATACACCAATGATTATAAACATACCACGCCAACTCATCGTTAACATAAGAATGGTTAATAGTGGCGGAGCAATAGCATTAGCTATTTGTGAACCAGTATTAATTATGGATACAGGGACACCTCGTTCTTCTTTTGAGAACCATGTTTCAGTTGTTTTTAATCCTGAGGTAAAGAAAGGTGATTCAACAACACCTAACACTACTCTCATGGCATAAAACATTGAATAGCTATTTAAAAAGCCGCAAAGGATGGTAACTAAAGACCATAGGCCAGACGCCCAAGCAAACATTTTTTTAGGACCAAATTTATCCACCAACCAACCTGCAGGTAAGTTAGCTAGCGCGTATGGCCAGAGGAATGCCGATAATAAAAATCCCATTTGGGTTTGAGATAACCCAAACTCCTGAGCTATTGTTGTATTTGCAATACTTAAATTTGATCTATCTAAGTAATTGACGATAGCCCCGATTACAAGAAGAATGATGAATCCCCATCTTAGTTTTGGTTTTTGTTGTATTGTCATATCCACACCTTTATTTTAGACAAAACGATCCTATAGACATATCAAAGATATGCCTTTACTTTATTAATATTAATTATTGTTTATTTTTTAGCTTTATTTACTGCTGCTACAAATTTTTTAGCTGCTTGAGTTACTTTACTATAATCATTATCCTTCATAGCTGCTTTGGTAATATAACTAGCGACCCCCACACAAACAGCTCCAGCAGCAAACCATTCATGAACGTTTTCAGGTGTTACACCACCTGTTGGAGAGATTGGAGCATGCTCTAAGGGTGCTAAAACAGATTTGACATAATTTGGATTAACAAACTCAGCTGGAAAGAGTTTCACAATATCAGCTCCAGCTTCTAAAGTATTTTGAATCTCAGTGGGAGTAAAGGCACCGCTCATCGTTATAGCTTGATAACGATTCGCAACTTTAATCATTTCTGGATTTAAGTTAGGGCTAACTAATAATTCCGCTCCTGCTAATATTGCAGCTCGGGCTGTTTCACCATCTAGAACTGTTCCAGCGCCAATTAAAATACCTTTCTTTTTATATTTATCTGATAAATATTTCACTACGCCAAGAGCATTAGGTACTGCCATTGGAATTTCAATAACGGTAATACCACCTTTAATTGCTGCTTCAGCAACTTTTATTGATTCTTCTTCTGTTGCTAATCTCACAATCAATACAATTCCTGAATTAATAATTTTATTCAGATTATCTAATTTACGATACATTCATTATCTCCAATAGTCTGTCTTAATCTTTTAATTGATATAACTTATTTCCAGTAAATCCTAATTTTCTTGAAATTTGCAAAGCTGTTTCTTTAACTGATTTGGCAATAAGTTGTTCTTTATCTTTAGTCATTCCACTATATAAACTGGCAACGCTAAATGACGCAATCGGCTCATTTTCGTGGTTATAGATAGCAGAACTGATGCAATACATTTCTAAATTATCTTCGCGATCATCGATAGCGTAACCACGCTCTCTTGTTTTATCGGCATCTTTTAGAACTTCTTGATGATTTGTATGCGATAGTGGTGTTTTGCTTGGATAAGGTTCTTTTCCTAAAATATCAATAATTTGCTGATTTGAAAATGCGTGAAGCAACCCTTTTCCTAACCCTGTTGTATGTAAATAACGCCTAGAACCCAATTTAGCTGTTGGTTTTATGGTTGAATGATTTTCAGCCTTATCAATATAAACTATTTTGCCTTTATCTTTTACACCAAGAAATACGGTACTACCTGTTTGTCGATTGAGTTCCTGAATAAATGGCCTTGCTGCATCGGCTACACCCATATTAGTAATAACTGAACTACCGATTTCAAATGCTAATAAACTCAAACCATAAGTTTTTTGTTTAATATCTTTTATCTCGATAATTTCCTTATACACTAAAGTTTGTATTAGTTCAAAAGCACTACTCTTAGGCAATTGCAACATTTCGCAAATATTATTGAGTGTTAAATATTTATCACTACTTACAAATAGTAAAAGTAAATCTATTGTTCTTGCTGCCGATTTATTTAATTTTAGTGGTCTATTATCTTGTTTCATAATTTCGCAAATGTGAACTGTGAAGTAGGTTCAATAATTAAACTATATTTCTGTATTTAATATAGCATGTCATATTATTATTGCATTTCCATTTTATATTATATTATTCAATTTATTATTTAGTTCACATTAATGGTTCGCGTTTATGAATGACGGTTCGCAAATGCGAAAAGGGAATGATTATGAAAGTTAATACAAGTACAAAGGCTATTTTTCTTATTGGAGCTGCTGGTTCAGGGAAGTCAACCGTAGGAAAATTTTTATCTTCAAAGCTCCACTATTGTTATTTGGATAAAGACATTGTAGCTAACCGCTTTACTGGCGAATTACTTATGTCAAAAGGATATGAACCTACAGCAAGAGATGGATGCGAATTTTATAAAAAAGAAGTTATGGATATTGAATATGATACATTACTGAATATTGCAAGTGAAAATTTGAAACTGGGTAATTCAGTAATACTTGATGCTCCTTTTTTAAGTTATTTTTCTGATGAAAACTATATTAATCAAGTTAAGCAACGATTTAATTGTAGCCAAATGGAATGCTATGTTTTAGAAGTCTTTGTACCAGCTGATGTTTTGAAGCAAAGAATATTAGAACGTAATAATGCTCGTGATACCTGGAAATTAGATAATTGGGATACATTTATTGAAAGTTTAAATCAAAAACGATGTCTATGGAAAGATGTAAATTATATCCGTTATGATAATAGTGCACCGGAAATAGATGAATATACTCTTTTAAAACACTTTAATTAGATTATGAGATTAATATATAATTATTATATACTTTTGTCTTTGACGCAGGGGAGCAGCTTGGTAGTACGTTGGGATCATAAGATCACTGGTTCAAATTCTGCTCCTGCATTAATTTTTTTATATTTATTATAGCTTTTCTTACTTAAAATTTTATTGTTTATACTGATTTTGGTACTGCAAGTAACGTTGATACCGCTTCACTAATTCTTCTAGCGATATAGCTATTATTCATGGTGTACAAATGGATACCGTCAACATTTTGTGAAACTAAATCAACAATCTGATCGATAGCATAAGCAATACCTGCGTCACGGAACGCATCAGGGTGATGTTCGTATTTCTCCATCATCTGTTTGAATTTCTTCGGTAGATTTACGCCACACATCGATACCATACGTTCAATTTGGTTTTTGTTCGTTACCGGCATAATCCCTGCTTCAATTGGTACATTAATCCCCATATCACGGGCTTTGTCTAAGAAAGTATAAAAATAGTCATTATCAAAAAATAGCTGTGATATGAGTTGATCTGTTCCTGCACTCACCTTTTCTTTTAAATGTATTAAATCTTGTTTTAGCGTTGATGCTTCAAGATGTCCTTCAGGATAACAGGCCCCAATCACATTAAAATCACCATTTTCTTTAATAAATGAAACCAGCTCGCTGGCATAGCGAAAATCATCTTTAGGTGTAACTGTTGGGCTAATATCGCCTCGCAAAGCAAGCACATTATCGATACCGGCACATTTAAGATCATGAAGAATTTTTTGCATTTCTGCTTTATCGAAATTAATTCCCGGCAAATGAGCAACACTTTCAATGCCATAAGTATGTTTGACAGCGTGGGCGATATCAATTGTCGTTTGACCATTCAAACTACCACCAGCGCCATAAGTAACACTGATAAAATCAGGTTTGAAGTAACCAAGTTCACGCAATGTGCTATAGATTGTCTCTAAAGGTGACGTTTTTTTAGGGGGAAAAACTTCAAAAGAGAACACGGTTTTTTTATTAAAGAGTAAATTTGTTTTCATCTGTATCATCCATTGGTGTGATTACTATTATCCTTACTGACATTTCCGCCGCCAAAATCGGCGGCGGAAATTAAGGTAAAGCAAATTAATTAACGCTGTTAATTAAGTGTTTTTCGAACTTCTAATGTTGCTTGAACTAAATGTTCTAAACTTGCAACAACTTCTTTCTCACCACGAGTTTTTAAACCACAATCCGGATTAATCCAAAGTTTTTGCTTGTCAATTTTTGCCAGTAACTTCTCAATTGTTGCTTTGATTTCAGCAACCGGTGGTACACGTGGTGAATGGATATCATAAACACCCGGTCCAACTTCAGTTTTAAAGTTATTGGCTTTAAGCACATCAATCAATTGTAGATTAGAACGTGATGCTTCAAATGAAATCACATCAGCATCCATAGCATCGATATCTTTGATAATGTCAGCAAATTCGCTATAACACATATGTGTATGAATTTGTGTATCAGCTTGTACTTTGCTGTGCACTAGTCTAAATGCCGGAATAGCCCAATCCAGATATTCACTATTCCAATCAGCTTTACGTAATGGTAATTTCTCTTTTAACGCCGCTTCATCAATTTGGATGACTTTAATGCCGGCCGCTTCAAGATCTAACACTTCATCACTGATTGCTAAACCAATTTGGAATACAGACTCTTTTTGTGAAATATCTTCACGAGGGAACGACCAGTTAAGGATCGTCACTGGGCCAGTTAACATGCCTTTAACTGGTTTGTCAGTTAGGCTTTGTGCATATTGTGAATATTCAACGGTAATTGGTTTAGAGCGTGAAATATCACCCCATACAATTGGCGGCTTAACACAACGAGTACCATAAGATTGCACCCATGCTTTTTCAGTAAAGACAAAACCATTTAAGCTTTCACCAAAATACTCAACCATGTCATTACGTTCAAATTCGCCGTGAACTAACACATCAATACCAATCTGTTCTTGAAGCTTGATACATTCTGCAATTTTTTGTTTGTTAAACTCGGTATATTCATTTAAGCAAATTTCGCCTTTCTTGAATTTTGCACGGTTTAAACGTACATCAGGTGTTTGCGGAAATGAACCAATCGTTGTTGTAGGTAATAATGGCAAATTAAAGGCTTTTTTCTGTGCTGCTTCACGTACTGAAAATTCCGGTAGACGGGTAAAATCAGACGCTTTTAAAGCCGAAACTTTTTGACGTACCGCTTGATTTGCTCCTTCACGCTCACGCGTAAATAGGGTTTGATTTGCTTTGTAAGCCGGACTATTTTCAAAATTTGAATCTTTGACTAATTCACCCAGTTCAGCTAACTCTTGTAGCTTTTCTTGAGCAAAAGCAAAATAAGCTCGTTGTTGAATCGTTAATTTAGTTTCGTTTTGTAATGTATAAGGTACGTGGAGTAAAGAACACGAAGTATTAATCACAATATTTGCCGCTTTTTGCTTAATTTTTGCGACTAATTCCAATGTTTTTTTATAATTATTTTTCCAAATATTTTTACCATTTACCACACCAGCAAATAACACTTTATCAGCCGGGAAACCATAACTTTCAAGTAATGCTAAGGATTGTTTACCTTCAACAAAATCAAGTCCGATACCGTCAAATGGTAACGCCACTAATTGTTGGTAACAATCACGCACATCGCCAAAGTAAGTTTGTAAAACCACTTTGGTTGTACCTTTAACGGATAAAATTGACTGATAAAGCTCATTGAATAAAGCGATATCTTCATGAGTTAAATCAGTCACTAAAATTGGCTCATCAATTTGTATCCACTGCGCACCAAGTGCAGTAAATTTCTGAATAATTTCTTGATAGGCTTTAATAATATCGGCTTTAAAATCAACTAGCTGTTTATTACCTAAATACTGCGCTAATTTGAAAAAGGTTAATGCGCCAATCACAACCGGTTTGGTTTGAATACCTAATGCTTTGGCTTCTTGATATTCGTCAAAAGGTTTGGTACTGGCTAGTTTTATTTGTAGTGAATCTTCAATTTCTGGCACTAAATAGTGGTAATTAGTGTTAAACCATTTTTTCATTGCCAGCGCTCGCACATCACCTTTTTCACCTTGATAACCACGCGCCATGGCAAAATAACGATCGAGTTCAGGTAAGCCTAAATCTTGATAACGTTTCGGGATAACATTCAGTAAACAGGCCGTATCTAATACTGCATCATAAAATGAAAAGTCATTAGATGAGATTAAAGCAATTTTATGTGATGCTTGTTGTTGTAGATGTTCAGCACGTAGGGCTTTTGCTTCATTTAATAATTCAGCTTGGGTTTTGTTACCTTTAAAATAAGCTTCGGTTGCAAATTTAAGCTCACGAAGTTTACCAACACGAGGATATCCAATAACTGCAGTATTCATTTTCTTTTCCTTATTTAGCATTTAGCACTTTTCTTTAGTGGTTAAAAAGATAGCAAAAAAAAATGTTATTGAATAATTCTAGTTTTTTATCAAAAGATATAGTTTTTAACTATATCAAAAGGTATAAAAAAATCCCTCTGTTTTTCAACAGAAGGATTGAAATAGATGAAAATTAATAAATTAACTACTGGCGCCATTCGCCACGAATTGGTTTTGAAAAATGAGCAAGCACAGCGATCATACAGATTTCAATCGATACACCCCAATAGATATGCCCTAAAATTTCACTCCAAAGTTCATAACCATTTAAGTTCCATAACCAACCAACGGTGCCTTCCGGATCATAAGCGGGATGACGAAAACCTAATAGCGGAATTAAAAAACCGTGCATCATAACGGTAATGATAATGCCATAAAATGCACCATACCATAATCGAATATTATTCCAAAAGTAGGCAATAAATACATAAACGAAGGCAAAGGCAAAACTAAATAACCAGTGATAAAGTGTTACTGCGCCCGAAACGATTGCCGTTTGGTAAACATAATCAAGTGAATGAGAATTAATGCCTAACCAACCAAGCCATGCATCAATGTGTGCCGCAGGTGGTGAAATTTCCCCAGGAACACGAGGAGGCATATTAACTTCAGAACCCCATTTAACCAGTGCGCTAATGAATCCACCAATCAGAGTAGTCCAAACAATAATTTGTCGATTTATTTTATTTCCAAACATTTAATAATACCTTTATAGTTTAAAAGCTTGTAAATTATATCCGTAAGCAACCGTGGAAGAAAGGGGAATAAGCTGAATTGACCGAGTGTAAAAGTTATTGTTATAATTGGTAAAAATTATTTATTAAGCGTCTTTTAATAGCATCCTAAAAGGTAGCAAATAAATTATCCATGGATTTAGGTTATGAATGTCGAAATTGTACAATTTCCTGCTACACAATTAGCCGTCATTGAACATTATGGTTCACCTTTATTAGAGAATAACACTCTAAATAAATTCATTAAATGGCGACAAGAAAACAATTTTTTAGATAGTCAAAAGTATCAAAGTTATGGTATTCATTATACCAATCCCAACACGACGCCTCTCAATGAGCATCATGTCGATTTTGCAATATCGATAAATTGCACAATTCCCCCAAATGATTACGGAATCATCAATAAAAAAATACCACAACTTCGTTGTGCCAAGGCAAGGGATATTGGCTCTAGAGAAAATAATCAAGCCATTATTTACTTACTTGAAACATGGCTTCCACAAAGTGGCGAGCGAATAGGGAACTTTCCTCCAATTTTCCATTATGTAAATGTTGGTTTAAACATTCAACCACAAGAGATGATCACTGATGTTTATTTGCCATTAGCGTAAATTAATTATCATCTTTTTAAAAATTAACGCTTATAAAAATAATTAACTGTATTTATTTACAGTGTTTTTGCTGTTATACTGCCAATATGGTAACCAACCTTATGTATTAATTTATTATGATAACGCAATTGACTATTAATAATTTTGCTATCGTCGATCAGTTGTTAGTTGATTTTACAACAGGGATGACCGCAATTACGGGTGAAACAGGCGCAGGTAAATCGATTGCGATCGATGCATTAGGGCTTTGTTTAGGAAATCGTTCTGATGCTTCAGCTATTCGTAATGGAGCTGAACGGGTTGATATTTCAGCCAGTTTTGTTCTTGATGATACTCCAGCAGCATACTCCTGGTTAACCGAAAATCAACTTGATGAAGGTAATGAATGTATTTTAAGAAGAGTTATCAATCAAGATGGGCGTTCGAAAGCATTTATTAATGGGCGTGCTGTTCCTATCTCACAATTAAAAGATTTAGGACAAATGTTAATACAAATTCATGGCCAACATGAACATCAGCGTTTATTACGAAGTGATTATCAACAAATTTTACTTAATCATTATATGAATGAGCCGACACTATTGTCGAATATGCAACAAGCTTATAAACAATGGAAATCTGCAAGCCAAGCTTATCAACAATATCTTTCTTCCAAACAAGAGCGTGATGCTCATGTTCAGTTATTACAATATCAATTAAAAGAGTTAAATGAATTTTCACCAATTGAAGGTGAATATCAACAAATCGATGAAGAATATAAAAAATTATCCAATAGCGAACAGCTAATTAATCTTAGCCAACAATCTATCATGCTATTAGATGAAGCAGACGAATATAATGTCAGCAACATGCTTAATAGTGTTAAACAAAGTATTCATGAGTTGGTCGCATTAGATCCTTCACTAAATGATGTTTTAGCTATGTTAGAAGATGCCGCTATTCAAATTAAAGAAGCTAGCTATGAATTACGCCATTATAGTGAGAGCTTAGAGCTCGATCCGGCAAGAGTGATGCAACTTGAACAACGCTTGTCTAAACAAATTGCTTTAGCGCGAAAACATCATGTTTCTCCTGAAGCATTACCTGAGTTACATCAAAATTTACTTAATGAATTTAAGCAGATTAATCAACAAGATGAACAAGGTGAACAGTTAAAAGAAGAGATCAAAAAGTATCAACAAATTGCGATAGAACTGGCTGCAAAATTGCATCAAAAACGATTAACAGTGAGTAAAACGTTGGCTAAAAAAGTAATGGCTATTATGCACGATTTATCTATGCCAAACGGTCAATTCAGTATAGATGTTATATTTGATGAAAATCGATTAAGTGAAGATGGCGCAGACCAAGTTTCTTTTTTAGTGAGTACTAATGCTGGGCAAGTCGTGCAGCCATTAGCCAAAGTTGCATCTGGTGGTGAATTGTCTCGTATCGCACTAGCCATACAGGTTTTGACCGCGCAAAAAATGGATACCCCAGCGTTGATTTTTGATGAAATTGATGTCGGTATTAGTGGACCAACAGCAGCTAAGGTTGGGCAACTGTTAAGGCAACTTGGTGAGTCAACACAAGTCATTACGGTAACGCATTTACCACAGGTAGCAGGTCAAGCTAATCAGCACTATTTTGTCAGTAAGCAAACGAATGGTAAACAAACATCGACAGATATGCAAAGATTAGATGAAAATGGACGTTTAAATGAACTAGCTCGGTTGTTAGGTGGGGATAAAATTACAGATGCAACGCTTGCCAATGCGAAAGAGTTACTTATTATCTAATTTAATTATGGTAATATATCGCCTTTAATTGGGATCGGAGAATAACGAGATCATGAGTCTATCTGGTAAACATATTTTATTAGGGATAACTGGTGGCATTGCTGCTTACAAATGCCCTGATCTTGTCCGCCATCTAAAAAAAGCAGGTGCGCAGGTACATGTGGTATTAACTGAGTCAGCGAGCCATTTTGTCACGCCAATGACATTGCAAGCATTGTCTGGTAATACGGTATCAAGTGATTTATTTGACCCTTCTGCTGAACTATCGATGAGTCATATTGAATTAGCTAAATGGGCTGATTTGGTATTAATCGCTCCCGCTACGGCGAATATCATTGCGAAAATGGCAAATGGTATTGCTGATGATCTTTTATCAACAGTGTGTCTTGCAACACCAGCTAAAATTGCCATAGCGCCAGCTATGAACAAACAGATGTATAAAGCTGCTGCAACTCAACAGAACTTAGCGACATTAGCTTCGCGAAATACCTTAATTTGGGGGCCTGATGATGGTTTTCAAGCTTGTGGTGATTTTGGCCCAGGACGAATGGTTGAACCTGCAACCATTGTTAAGCATGTTGAGAAGTATTTTTCAGCAACGTCAACACTTGCTGGAACCGAGATTACCATTACTGCAGGCCCAACCATTGAAGAGCTTGATCCGGTACGCTATATCAGTAATTACAGTTCAGGTAAAATGGGTTATGCTATTGCTCAGGCAGCGGCTGAAATTGGAGCAACAGTAAACTTAATCAGTGGCCCAGTTAATTTAGCAACTCCAAATAATGTGAATCGCATTAATGTAAAAAGTGCTAATGAGATGTATGATGTGGCATTAAAGTTTGCTAAAAAATCATCAATTTTTATTTCTTGTGCTGCTGTTGCTGATTATAGAGCTGAAACTATTGCCACGAAAAAAATTAAAAAAACCGATGATAGTAATGAACTTGTTATTAAATTAGTTAAAAATCCTGATATTGTTGCCAACATTGCTTCATTAAAGAAAGGACGTCCGTTTGTTGTAGGCTTTGCCGCTGAAACCAATAACATAAAGGCTTATGCCCTTAAAAAATTAACCACAAAGAACTTAGATTTGATTTGTGCTAATGATGTGTCTGACAAGAAAATAGGCTTTAATTCTGATCAAAACGCATTAACCCTTTATTGGCAAAATGGTGAACAAACGTTACCATTAAGCAATAAGCAAGAATTAGCAAAAGAATTACTTCAAGCAGTTATAACACGATATAAAGCGAGTCATGATGAAAAGAAAAATTGATATAAAAGTATTAGATAAACGTTTAGGTAACGAGTTTCCACTGCCAACTTACGCAACTGAAGGTTCCGCAGGTATTGATTTAAGAGCGATGTTTGATAAAACAACCGAAATCAAAGCAGGCGAAACAATCTTAACCCCAACCGGATTATCAATGCATATTGCTGACCCTAGTTTAGCTGCATTAGTATTACCTCGTTCAGGCCTTGGTTCAAAAAATGGTATTGTCCTTGGTAATTTAGTCGGTTTAATTGATTCCGATTATCAAGGACAGTTGTTTGTTCCCCTTTGGAACCGAAGTCAAAACCCATTTGTTATTGAGCCAGGTGATCGTATTGCTCAATTAATTATTGTGCCAGTCGTGCAAGCAGAATTTAATATTGTTGATGATTTTATCGAATCAGCGCGTGGCGAAGGTGGATTTGGGCATTCAGGTAAGAAATAATCGTGAGTAGCAAAAATAAAAATCGTAAAGAAGATATACTTCAAGCATTAGCAACAATGCTTGAATCCAATGAGGGAACACAACGAATAACTACTGCTAAATTAGCTGCAACTGTTGGTGTTTCTGAAGCGGCATTGTATAGGCATTTTCCAAGTAAAACTAAAATGTTTGAAAGTTTGATCGTTTATATTGAAGACATTTTGCTTTCTCGCATCAATGTGATATTGCAAGATGAACCAAAAACATTTACGCGGCTTCAACTTATTTTGGCTTTAATCCTTGGTTTTTCTGAAAAGAATCCTGGGTTGACTCGGATTATGACTGGGCATGCGTTAATGTTTGAGCAAGACCAATTGCAAGAACGAATCAGTCAATTATTTGAACGTATCGAAACGCAGATAAAGCAAGTTATACGAGAAAGAAAAATCCGTGAAGGTGTGGCCTTTACCACTGATGAACGTATTTTATCTAGTCAGTTACTTGCTTTTTGCGAAGGAATGATGGCTCGTTATTCCCGTTCTGGTTTTAAATATCTACCAACAACAAACTTTGAAATCCGTTGGGCTTTATTAGCAAAACAGTTAGTTTAAACCAATTTAATCGCAATTATTCAATTAACTATTTCTGTTATTTTTACAGAGGATAATTTCATGAGTTTTGAAAATATAGTAAACCAGATTTGGTTGTTTATTGAGAAATATGATGGCGTAGTAATCAGTTATATTGCTCATTTTTGTTTTGCCATTCTTATTTTTTTAATTGGTCGAACAATTGCTAAATTTGTTGCTCGTCAATTAAGAAGAATTTTAACTAATCGCCATGTCGATCCGACTGTAGTTAAATTTGTTAGTTCTTTATCTTATTATGCCATTATTGTTATGACGCTAGTTGCCGTGTTAGGTCAACTTGGTGTGCAAACCGCATCAATTGTTGCGGTAATTGGTGCCGCCGGCTTAGCCGTAGGTTTAGCTCTGCAAGGTTCGTTGTCTAATTTTGCAGCCGGTGTCATTTTAATTATCTTTCGCCCATTTAGAGTTGGTGAAACAGTCATTATTAATAATCAGCAAGGTGTTATTGATTCGATTCAAATTTTTTCAACAACTATTGTCACGCCAACGAATGAAATGGTCGTCATTCCAAATGGACAAGTGGTTAGTGCAAATATTATTAACTATACTCGTTTGCCAGAAAGACGTTTAGATATAGTTGTTAATGTGGGATATGATTCTGATATTCAGAAAGTTTATAAAGTATTAAGAGAAGCTGTAAATAAAACTGATAATATTTTAACGAGTAAAGAACCGATTATACGTTTGGATTTGCTGGATGCTTCATCCATGAATTTTAATGTTTTAGTCTGGACGTTAAATGCTAATTATGGACCAGTAAAAGCTGTATTACTTGAGAATATTAAAAATGGGCTAACTGAAAATGGCATTAATATTCCTTACCCAACTATGGATGTAAATCTTAGTTCTCCGTCGTAATTTTCAACTACATTATGTATTCCGTTGTCATTGAACAACGGAATCATTTTTCAAAAATTAGATATCTTGATCCATGTTTAAAGCTGGTTTATCACAATCAGGACAACCAACAATTTTAGCAGGAACACCAGCTACTGTTGTATGCTCAGGAACAGGCTCTAAAACGACTGAACCAGCTCCAATTTTTGCTCCTTTACCTATTTCTATATTTCCTAAAATCGTTGAGTGCGCACCAATCATTACTCCTTCACGAATTTTAGGATGACGATCGCCATTTTCTTTTCCGGTTCCACCTAATGTCACTGATTGTAAAATAGAAACATCATTTTCAATAACTACGGTTTCACCAATGACTATCCCTGTTGCATGGTCAAACATAACACCACAGCCAATTTTAGCTGCTGGATGGATATCAACGCCAAATACAATAGCAATTTGACTCTGTAAAAAAGTTGCTAGTGATTTACGGTTTTGTTTCCAAAGCCAGTGTGCAATTCGATAAGCTTGTAGTGAAAGAAAACCTTTATAATAAAGTAGCGGTGTGGAATAGTAATTGGTTGCTGGATCTCGAATGTAAACAGCAAGTATATCGGTAATCGCGGCATTGATTATGTTGTTATCTGCTTGATAAGCTTGTCTAGCAATTTCTCGAATCTCAATTGCCGGTACAACTTGGGTTGCAAGCTTGTTAGCTAAAATATAACTTAATGCACTACCTAAATTTTCATGATTAAGTAAAGTTGCATGGAAATAGCTTGCTAACATTGGCTCACTTTCAACGAGCTTTGATGCTTCTTCTCGGATTGTCTGCCATAACATGTCCGGTTTAACCACTTTTTTGCTTGTATTCACACCAAGTACCTATATAGATTTAAACGTCAGTCTCAACAATTTATATTGTTTCGCAAACTAAGAATAGAAGCAAGCTTTCTCTATATATATTATAAAATGGGAACAAATTGTTCCCATTTTATAACATTTAAGAATGATGGTTATTTTTCTGTTTTTTGTTTATTGTCACTTAAAGTAAATGTTGCAATAAATAAAATGACAAATACTATTGCTGCTAGCACATAGAAAGTAGTTGAATATCCTGTTTTATCAAATAACTTACCTACAATCCATGACAATACAATAACACCTACATTTGATGAGATGTTAAATCCAACTAAGTATAGTGTGGATGATAGTCTCGCATCAAAGTTGGCTACAGCGTATTTAAATACCGCTAGAATAAATAGTGGTGTTTCAATTGCGTGGAAAAGTTTAACTAATGAAATTAGATAAACATTATCTAACGTTGCAGATAACGAGATTCGGCATACCATTACTAACGCTGCTGCTAGTAAAGCTTTTTTTGCACCAATTTTATTAATAAAATAGGGTACTAAAATCATACAAGCTGCTTCTAAAAAAACTTGGAAAGAATTTAAATATCCATAAACTTGATAGCCACTTTCTGGTTTATCAAAGAAGCTGGTATAGAAATTTGGGAATAGTTGCTGATCATATATGGTATAAAAGCTATTAGTACCGATTATAAAAAAGACAAATAACCAAAACTTTTTCATACCAAATAGTGAAAAAATTTCACTCATGGTAGGGATAGATGGTTTTTCCATGACGGCTTGTGTTTTACCGTTTGCCAAAGACTCTTGTTTAGGTTTGAAAACTAAATTGATGGTGAAATAGATAGCTGCAACGCCAGATGCCATCCAGAAGTTAATGTGGGGGTTAATGCCAAATAAAATACCAGCAACAAAAGTTGCAGCAGCATAACCAAATGATCCCCAGAATCTTGCTGGCCCAAATTCAAAACCAAATAGACGACTAATTCGCTCGATAAAAGAGTCAATCAAAGCACATCCAGAAATAAAACCAGCACTTAATACTGGGGCACCAATACAGACACCCAAAATAAAATCATTTCGAAGTAAAGGCTCATAGACATAAATTAAAAACGGGCCAATAAGTAACATGATAATACTTTGGAAGGTAATTACCGCTTTACCTATCTGCAATTTATCTTGGATAATGCCATAAAAAATCATAAAAAACATGGCTGCAGCAGAGTTAGCAGAATAAACAACCCCTAATTGTTCACCAGATAAACCAATTTGGCTTTTGAGCCAAATGGCATAAAAAGACCACCAAAGTGACCATGCTGCATAAAAGGTAACAAGATAGCCTGACGAGAACCAATAATTTCTATTTTGTATTATATCTATATTCATTTTCATTCTCTTTTTATGTTGAAGTTTAACGTTAACATGTTAATGTTAACATTATTGTCATAATTGGAATAAAATAGAAACAACCAATTATCATAAATGTTACTTTCCTCACACTTTTTATCATTTTTATTTGTGGTATCATCATACAAAGCTAAAATTTATTATTATTTTTAATGTGAGCAAAAGGATTCAACTATGGCTTCACTCAAGGATGTTGCTAGATTGGCATCAGTTTCATTGATGACGGTTTCTCGAGCAATCAATAATCCTGACAAACTCAATAAAGAAACATATAAAAAAGTGAAGAAAGCTATTGAGGAGCTTAATTATGTGCCGGATTTATCTGCACGAAAGATTCGAGGAGATAATTCTGGCCCTTATGCTATTGGTGTGCTGGCATTAGAAACGGCGACAACGCCATTCTCAGTTGAATTACTTCAAGCAATAGAAAAAACAGCTCAACAACATGGTTGGAATACGTTTATTGTTAATTTATTTGATGATAAAGATGCTGATCATGCGATTAATACTCTTTTATCTTATCGACCTAATGGTATTATTTATACAACAATGGGGTTAAGAAAAGTTCAACTGCCAGATAAATTGCTCGGTAAAAATGTGGTATTAGCAAACTGCATTAGTGATTCTGAGCAGCTTGCTTGTTACATCCCTGATGATTATTCTGGTCAATATCAAGCGATGCAGAATGTAATAAATAAGGGATATAAAAAACCATTATGTATCTATTTATCAGAAAATACTTTAGCGGGTAAAATTAGGCGTAAAGCTGCTGAGCAAGCATGGTTAGATGCTGGCAACGATTTAAACGATATCAAGAGTTATCATACTTTAATGTCACCTGCAAACCTTTCCCTAGAATATATGATGACGATAGAAATTTTGGCAAAACATTGTGTTAAAAAACCAGATTTTGATGTATTAATTTGTGGTAACGATAGAATTGCTTTTGTTGCTTATCAATTTTTACTTGGTAAAGGATTTCATATTCCCAACGATGTTGCGGTTCTTGGTTATGACAATATGGTTGGTACTGGTGAACTTTTTTATCCTTCACTGACTACTGTACAATTACCACATTATGAAATAGGTCAAAAAGCAGCTCTGCATATAATCAATAGTGAAAGTAAAAAAACTATCACTCACATACCATCACCATATTTAGAACGAGAATCTTTATAACAAAAAAACCACCTTAGTTGGTGGTTTTTTTATAAATTATTCATAAATTGATTTTAATTGCCAGCTATCTAATTTGGTAATTTTTGCTTGTCCATTTTCGGCAAATAAGTTAATTAACCTTTTTGCTGGTAATTTAGGATAAATACGACTTGAGAGGCTATATAAATCTTTATTTATGAAAACTTCGACTGATGATGCATCAACAAAAATATGTAATGTTAGTTTTTTGGTTTTTGGTAATGGCACACTTCGATAACCTTTTAAGTCAATTCCAGAAAGACTTCGGTCTAGAATGATGCGGTTAGCTTGCCGATCAATGTGCAATAAGGTTGCTTGCTTACCATCTGGTGTCGCAGCAAGTTGTAATCCAAAACGTTCAGCATTACTATTGACTAAATCAATTTCAACATTAATTTCACAACTAATTGATTCAATTTTGGTATTTTTTAATTCACTATTTAATTCAATATTAGTTAATGATTGTGGTTTTTCGCGAAGTGCCACAAGTTCTTTAATTGGTCGATTACGAACTCTATTTTGTCGATCTAGGATTAATTCGCGTGGTAAAGTAAATGCTCCCATCCATTTATCATGTTTACTTGGCATTTTTGATTCCCACATATCCATCCAACCAAACATAATACGACGACCATCTGCTGCGAGGAATGATTGTGGCGCATAAAAATCGTGACCAAAGTCCATCTCTTGGAATGATTTGATTATTGAAAATGGCTTACCTGGCTGCCAATCTCCAACGATATAGCCAGATTGGAATCGATTTCGATATTGATAACCTTTTGCTTGCATACCTTGTGGTGAGAACATTAATATCCATTTATCTCCTAATGGGAAAAAGTCTGGACATTCAAGCATATAAACATTCGAATCGATATCACTGATAAGAACTTGTTCAAACTTCCAATCTTTTAAATCAGTTGAACGATAAAGTAACACTTGACCAACATCATTGGTTTCTCGCTGACCAACTACCATCCACCATTTACCATTTTGTTTAAACACTTTAGGATCACGAAAATGCATAATCCCTTCTTTTGGTGTAAGTACAGTTCCATGTTTTTTAAAATTAATACCATCTTTACTTGTGGCAAGACATTGAGTTTCTCGGATATGTTCATCATTACCTTGACCATTTAACCATATATGGCCTGTGTAAATTAAGCTCAATTCGCCATTATTATCTACAGCTGAACCTGAAAAACACCCACTCTTGTCATAATCATGATCTGGCGCAATTGCAATTGGTAATCTTCGCCATGTAATAAGATCATCACTTACTGCATGTCCCCAGTGCATTGGTCCCCAATTCTCATTATAAGGATGGTGTTGATAGAAAGCATGATATTGTCCTTTATAATAGACTAAGCCATTTGGATCATTCATCCAACCAGCTTGAGGTGATAAATGGAAATGAGGATAATATTGCTTATTCATTTCTTTTTCTAATTTTTTTATAGCTTGGTTAGCTTTATCAATTGCATTTGTCATAACATTCCCTTCTTTTATCATGAGTTAGGTTAATACGATTACATACTACATTAATTTTTTTGTTAACGTTAACTTATAGTGAAATAAACGTTAAAATATGTGATGATAGTCACATATTTTTAACGTTAACAATGATTTTTTTTATAAATGATTTAGTTTATAGTTAATATTGATTATCAACACATCAGCTAATCAATGCTTAATGAATTAATTTGAGTATGCTGAGATAGTAATGACACACAAATTTAACCTATTAATAATATGAGTGACAAAATGAATAATACAAAAGTATGGTCTCTTGGTGATGCTGTTATTGATTTATTACCATTTGGTGAAATGAACTACCGAGCCTGTGCTGGAGGCGCTCCTGCAAATGTTGCTATTGGTATTGCTAAGTTAGGACTGCCCTCTGGTTTTATTGGTAGAGTTGGTAATGATCCATTTGGTCACTTCATGGAAAAGACTTTTTGTGAGCATCATGTTGATTGCCAAAGTCTTGAAAAGGATGAGGAGCATAGAACAAGCACTGTTGTTGTTGATTTAGGTGAAAATGGTGAACGAAGTTTTACCTTTCTTGTTTCACCTTCGGCCGATCAATTTTTGTCAGAACAAGCACTTCCTGATTTTAATCAAGATGTTCTTCATTTTTGTTCTTTAGCATTAGTTGGAACAACTTGTCGACAAACGCTCAAACAAGCTATTGAGAAACTCAGTGATAAAAATGGTTTAATTAGTTTTGATATCAATTTACGTGAACAAATGTGGCAAGATAAAAATGAAATGCGCACAATTATCACTCAATTCTGTCATGATGCTGACATTCTTAAACTCTCTGATGAAGAGTTGTTTTGGTTAACTGAGAGCCAAGATTGGCATGTAGCACTCGATAAATTGCAACAACATTATAATGCACCACTTAAGTTAGTTACCAAAGGTCGAGATGGTAGTATTGTGTTATGGCAAGGTAAAACTTTTACTTTTGACTCATTTCATGTCAATAGCATTGATACAACTGGAGCTGGAGATGCATTTGTTGCAGGATTACTTAGCAGTATTGCTTCATCAGGTATGCCTGAGGATAAATTAATGTTAGAAAGTATGATGACTATAGCCAGCGCATGCGGAGCACTAGCTACCACTAAAAAAGGTGCATTAACGGCATTACCAGACAGTGGTTTTTTACAATCATTTATTAGTGATAATCCTGCACTAATAGCGAAACAGATGGGATAGTAAAATGACTGAAAAGGAGAAAATGTTAACAGGTTTACTTTATAATCCTTGTATTAATGAGCTTGAAAAAGAGCGAATTTATGCACAAGATCTCTGCTTTCAGTTAAACCAACTATCACCTTCAGCAGTGGATAAACGGCAACAACTTTTTAGAAAGCTATTAGGTAAAACACCGAAGCAATTTACAATTATGCCCGGTTTTCAATGTGATTATGGCTACAATGTTGAAATTGGAGAGAATTTTTTTGCTAATTTTAACTGCATCATGCTTGATGCGGCCAAAATTACATTCGGAGATAATGTCCTTGTTGCACCCAATTGTGGTTTTTATACCTCAGGTCACCCACTTGATAGCCAAATACGCAACAGTGGGCTTGAGTTTGCCAAACCGATTACGATCGGTAATAACGTTTGGATTGGTGGTAACGTAATTGTACTACCCAATGTGACTATCGGCGATAATACGGTTATTGCAGCTGGCAGTATTGTAGATCGAGATATTCCTTCAAATGTCGTTGCCATGGGTACGCCATGCCGAGTGTATAAAACACTTTAATGCCATTTAAACTATCTGTTTGCTACATTGTGCTCTAGCCCATGCATCAATGGTGAACACATCATCAATAGTGGCAGGTTCCGGAAAATTAAGTTGATCTAACGTGGTTGCAACCTGTTTGGCAATATCCATAAAACCAATTTTATGTTGTAAAAATGCTTCAACTGCCACTTCGTTGGCAGCGTTAAGCGCTGTTGTTGCCGCTTGCCCTTCACCAGAAGCCTCAATGGCTAATTTTAAGCATGGATAGCGAATAAAATCGGGTTGATTGAAGGTTAATGATGAGATTTGAGTAAAATCTAAAGCAGGTACACCGGATGAAATACGTAATGGATAAGACATTGAATAAGCAATTGGCGTACACATATCTGGCACGCCTAATTCTGCAATAATACTGCCATCTAGATAACGTACCATCGAGTGAATAATCGATTGAGGATGTACAATAATCTCCATTTGTTCAGAACTTGCATTAAACAACCAACGAGCTTCAATATATTCCAAGCCTTTATTCATCATCGTTGCCGAATCAACAGAAATCTTTTTACCCATTGACCAGTTAGGATGTAAAGTCGCTTGCGCAGGCGTGACTGAAGTTAATTGATTTAACTGTAGCTCCCGAAAAGGTCCGCCAGATCCGGTTAACACAATTTTGGCGATACCATGATCAGTCAGATTAGCAAATCCAAGATCATGCTGCACTGCGGTAGGTAAACTTTGAAAGATCGCATTATGTTCACTATCGACCGGCAGTAGCTCGGCGCCATATTGCTTCACCGCTTGCATAAATAAATGCCCACAAGTGACTAATGACTCTTTATTAGCTAGTAAAATGCGTTTACCTTTTTTAATTGCAGCAAGAGTCGGCCTTAATCCCGCAGCACCAACAATTGCAGCCATAACTTGGTTAACTTCGGGAAGCTGTGCTAAATCACACATTGCTTGCTCACCACTCAGTACTTCTATATTCAATTTTAGATTGGCTAAATTTGCTTTAAGCTGCTGCGCTGCTTGTTTGCTCGCCATAGCAACATATTTTGGTTTAAACTCCTGACACTGCTCTGTCATTTTTGCAACATTAGCGCCACCTACTAGCACATAAGCTTTGTATAAAGTTGGATTTTGCCGAATGACGGCTAACGTGCTACAGCCGATCGATCCTGTTGAACCTAAAATTGCGATATTTTTCATAATTAATAAATTAAACCAATGTTATTTTCTTCAAAGTAAGCGACGTAGCCTAAATCCGGTGCTCTATCGGTCATCACCAAATTAAACTGATCAAGGTTACAAATAAAAGCCGGTTTAACTTGATTAAACTTAGTATGATCGGCAATTAAAATATTTTGATTAGATTTTTTCATCGCCTGATGCTTCATATTCAGTTCATCAAAATGATAACAAGTTGCACCTTGAGTGAGATCAATACCCGCTGCCGAAATAAAAGCTTTATTTGGACAGATAAAATCGATCGGATTATGGGAACTAATATTGGTAAAAATTGCATTATTAAGCTGATATTGCCCACCGCATAAAATGATTTTACATTTTGGTTTGTTTTGTAACGCTAGAAAAGCATTGAGTGAATAGCAGATTGCAGTAAAAGCAATATCATCACTAATTTCATCAATGATAAATTGCATGGTTGTACCGCAATCAAAAAAAATAGTATCGTTCTCATCAACAAATTGGCTAACTAGTTTGCCGATATAACGCTTTTCATCTACATGTTTATCTTTTTGATCTGAAACAAAATATTGCGATATGGTATGGCGTGCTTGGTTAACAATATAACCGCCTAAAACAGCTAAACATGATGATTGATTGCTAAGATCTCGACGAATTGTCATTTCAGAAACAGCAAGCATTTGCGCTGCTTGCTTTAAATGAATTTTATCGGTAATTTTTAATTGCTCAATAAGTACATTAATTCTTTTTTGCGGTTGCGTTTCCATTGCCATTCCATAAATAGCAATAAGCTACTATACAGTAGCTTATAAAAGGATGAATTAATAGCCGCTAGATGATGCGTTATCGCCTGATACAATTGCAATACCAGCACTAGCGCCTAACCGTGTTGCACCAGCTTGAACCATTTTTTCAGCAGTTTGACGATCTCTAATGCCACCTGATGCTTTGACACCCATTTTATCACCGACTGTTTCGCGCATCAATTTAACATCTTCAACTGTTGCTCCTGATAAGCTAAATCCAGTTGAAGTTTTAACAAAAGCAACGCCAATTTCTTTACAAATTGTACAAACTGTAACGATTTCTTCTTTAGTTAATAAGCAAGTTTCTAAAATAACTTTTAACGGCACTGAACCACAAGCATTAAATACCGCTTGAATATCTTCTTTAACGGCCGTTAAATCATTGCTTTTTAGCCAGCCGACATTGATAACCATATCGATCTCTTCTGCACCAGCTTTGACTGCCATTTCAGTCTCAAATGCTTTAGCTGAAGTCAGCATAGCACCTAAAGGAAAGCCAACGACTGAACAAACCTTTACATCGCTACCTTTAAGCAAGCTAGCGACTAAAGGCACATAGCCTGAATTAACACATACAGAATAGAAATGATACTGCTTTGCTTCTTCACAAAGTTTACGTATTTGATCTTCTGTGGCATTCATCGCCAGTAAAGTATGATCAATATACTTTGCATAATCCATAATGATGTCCTTTAATTTTTGTTAGTAATGTCTAGTAAATGATTTTAGTATTAAGTAAATGATGTTATAAAAATAACATATATAGCCCTATAATGTTATTTCCGTAACATTATATACTTAAATTTTGATAATTAAAAACTAAACTATTTAATAAACTTAAACAATTGAATCAAACCAGACTGGAAACCATGATTTTGACAAACTTGATTATTTTTAGTGGCTAATAATGCGCTAATACGGACACATTGTTTACCCTTTAATTTTGCATAAGCGCATTATCTTCATTGAGCAACTGTAGATAAACTCAGTTAGACTTTATATCGCTTAAATAGAAGGATAGCTGTTTATTTTATTGAGTGATTTTTTATTTTTGATCTATTCGCTTACTGATAAAACTAATATTTTGTATTTTTCAGAGGTAATTAAATGATTGATAGTTGATTGGTAAAAATCAAAAAAACCTAGTTTTATCAACTAGGCTTTTTAGCCAAGAGATTAAAATTCCATTAACTCTTTTTCTTTATCTGCAAGCACTGCATCTAATTTTTTGATAGCTGCATCTGTTGCTTTTTGAATTAAATCTTGTGATTTACGTTCATCATCTTCTGAGATTTCTTTATCTTTTAACAAAGCTTTGATTTGATCGTTAGCATCACGACGAATATTTCGAATTGACACACGACCTTGTTCTGCTTCATTACGTACTATTTTAGTTAAATCACGACGACGTTCTTCAGTTAATGGTGGTAGAGGTACTCGAATAACTGTCCCTGCTGAAGCAGGATTAAGTCCTAAATCAGAGGTTAAAACTGCCTTTTCAATCATTGGCGTTAATGATTTATCAAATACCGTAATGGCTAGAGTTCTTGCATCTTCAGCAACAACGTTAGCTAGCTGACGCAGTGGTGTAGGACTACCGTAGTATTCAACCATAATACCGTCTAATAAGCTTGGTGAAGCACGTCCAGTTCTGACTTTAGAAATATGATTTTGAAACGCTTCAATACTTTTTTCCATGCGCGTTTGCGCTTCTTTTTGAATCTCATTTAGCATAATAAAAACCTTTTTAAATAATTAAGACTAACAGCTCACTGTAGTCTGATTATTGATTAATGTTCCCTCTTGCTCGCCTAAAATGACACGACGTAATGCACCAGGTTTATTCATATTAAAAACACAAATTGGTAGATTATGATCTCGTGCTAATGTAAATGCGGCTAAATCCATGACTTTTAATTCATCGTCCAACACTTTCTCATAGTTAAGTGTTTTATATAGTGTAGCATTGGGATTTTTTACTGGATCGGCAGAATAAACACCATCAACTTTGGTTGCTTTTAAAACGACATCTGCTTCAATTTCAATACCACGTAAACAAGCCGCAGAGTCAGTTGTGAAAAATGGGTTGCCTGTTCCTGCAGAAAGAATAACGACTTTGCCATGTTTAAGCAAGCTAATTGCTTCAGTCCAGCGATAATCGTCGCAAACTCCGTTTAATGGGATTGCCGACATCAAACGTGCATTAACTTCAATTCGGTGCAAAGCATCACGCATGGCAAGGCCATTCATAACTGTTGCTAGCATCCCCATATGGTCACCAACAACACGGTTCATACCCGCTTTAGCAAGTCCTGCACCACGAAATAGGTTACCACCTCCGATAACAACAGCAACCTGAACTTCCATGTCGATAAGTTCTTTAATTTCTTGTGCCATACGATCAAGAACGGTTGGATCAATACCAAAACCTTCATCACCTTGTAATGCTTCACCACTGAGTTTAAGAAGGATACGTTTATAGAAAGGGGTTACCATATGAAATCTCACTATATTTTATTACTTAAAAATCTAGAATAACTAGCTGGCAATCATTTTAAAATATTTTGCAGATAAACAAAACCGCCATTACGGCGGTTTCGATAAAAACAATTAAGATTGTTTTGATATCGCAGCAACCTCGGCTGCAAAGTCAACTTCGACTTTTTCGATACCTTCACCCACTTCGAAGCGGATAAATGTTGCAATTGTTGCTTTTTTCTCAGCAAGTAAATCACCAACTGTTTTACTTGGATCCATTACAAATGGTTGACCAGTAAGTGATACTTCACCTGTGAATTTACGCATACGGCCTTCAACCATTTTTTCTGCGATTTCACGAGGTTTACCTGATTGCATTGCAATATCGATTTGAATATTACGTTCATGTTCAACCACATCAGCAGGTACATCACTTGGGTCAACATATTCTGGTTTGCTTGCTGCAATGTGCATTGCAATGTGTTTAACTAATTCCTCATCACAACCATTATTAGCTGCAACTAAAACGCCAATGCGCGCGCCGTGTTGATAACTACCAACTACATCACCAGCAATTTCTTTAATACGACGGATGCCAATATTCTCACCAATTTTAGCTACTAGTGCAGTACGTTCTTCTTCAAATTTTGCTTGTAGCGTTGCAAGATCAGTGATTCGATCATTTAAAGCTGCTGTTGCTACTTTTTCACTAAATGCTAAGAATCCAGCATCTTTAGCTACGAAGTCAGTTTCACAGTTGATTTCTAAAATAACACCTACTTTTTTATCAGCAGAAATTTTTGAAATGATTACACCTTCAGCTGCAACACGACCAGCTTTTTTAGCTGCTTTTGCTTGACCTGATTTACGCATGTTGTCGATAGCAAGATCGATATCACCATTTGCTTCAACTAATGCTTTCTTACATTCCATCATACCTGCGCCAGTTCTTTCACGCAGTTCTTTTACCATAGAAGCGGTAACTTCAGCCATTTTTAAATCCTCTATTTAACCATTTTGATGATTTTCATTAGAATGGGTCGATGATATTATCGACCCTGAAAATATTTGAGTTTATTACTCTGCTGCTGGAGCTTCTTCAACAAAGCTTTCTTCAGATACTGGAGATTGATTTTGTTCACGACCAGAACGAACTGCTTCAGCAACCGCATTTGCATATAATTGTATTGCACGGATCGCATCATCATTACCAGGAACGATGTAATCAATACCATCTGGATCTGAATTAGTATCAACAACAGCAATGACTGGAATACCTAAATTGTTAGCTTCTTTGATTGCGATATGTTCATGGTCTGCACCAATTACAAAAATCACATCGGGTAAGCCACCCATATTTTTAATTCCACCCAAGCTATTTTCTAATTTAGCCATTTCACGAGCACGCATAAGTGCTTCTTTTTTGGTTAATTTATCAAATGTACCATCATTAGCTTGTGTTTCTAAATCTTTAAGACGTTTGATTGATTGACGTACTGTTTTCCAGTTAGTCAACATACCACCTAACCAGCGGTGATTAACGTAATATTGTCCACAGCTTTCAGCTGCTTGTTTAATTGCTTCACTTGCAGCACGTTTTGTACCAACAAATAAAATTTTACCTTTACGCGCAGCAATCTTGTTTAATTCAGCTAATGCTTCATTGAACATAGGTACTGTTTTTTCAAGATTGATGATGTGTACTTTGTTGCGTGCACCAAAAATAAATGGTTTCATTTTTGGATTCCAATAACGAGTTTGGTGTCCAAAGTGTACACCTGCTTGTAACATATCGCGCATTGATACTGTAGTCATGATTTCCTCATTTTGACGTTGGGGTTATGCCTCCACATATCCGCTTTATCCGACCTTTATACACAAAGTAAAAGGCACCCCGGAAAAGAGTAATGATATGTGTGTGTTATAACGTTAATTAAGTTTTAAATTTGTGCTTTATTTCACAAATATTTTTGAAAAATGAATGTGAAAAGTAGCGCGCGTTTTATACCATATTTAACTGAGAATTGCTAGTTTTTTCTTACGTAAAAAGAATAATGCATATTTTTTAGAAAAAAATAATATTAGTGAAGAATAAAAACTTTATAAAATCAATAACCGTGCAGAGTGGTTTTAAAGATTATCAATAAGGCAATTGTTGTTCTTATTGATGAATTAGATATATCGTTTGAACCTGTAGAGGAAATAATAAATAAACTTCAAAAAATGATTTATCACCTAATGTAAAATAGGTGTGAAGTATGGACAATTCAAATGTTGCTACGCAGCATTTTAATGCTTTACATATGGTAAATGTTTATACAGCTTCCCATCGTAAAACTTTTCTATTCCCCAAAGTGATTGAAAAATATTAATTATCTATTTCGTTAAAAGCTATAAGTAATAAACAAGCTAAAATTTTCGATCAAGATAAAACTCAACATTATTGTGTAAATTATATATAAGGTATTTTGTCTACTAAAAGATACTCAAAAAGTATTAAACGAACGTAGATGTTTTTATTTGTGTGTGAATTGATTTATATTGTAAAACCATTAAATAATTTTTTGTTATTAAATGGTTTTAACAAAGGTTTAACTAAAGATGTTTTTTCATTAGTTTATATAAAAAGTTGAATATTGATTAATACAATTACGCTTTTTTAACAAAACAAGCTTTCAGCATTACTTTCATTCCATCAACCTTACAATCGATTTCGTGATCGCCGTCTACAAGACGAATGCCTTTAGCTTTAGCTCCTTTTTTGAGAACAGTTGATGAACCTTTTAATTTTAGATCTTTTATTAAAATAATATCATCACCATCAACAAGTGTATTGCCATTACTATCTTTAACTTGTAATTCATCATTGGTTGAGGTTTCTTGATTTGGATCCCATTCATGTGCACATTCAGGGCAAACATAAAATGTGCCATCATGGTAAGTATGTTCTGATTGGCAAACAGGGCAATTAGGTATCGATTCCATAGCTTTTCATTATTCCACGTTAAATAAAATAGTGATTACTATAGCAAAAAAAGGCTGTTTAGTCATTGTATTCTCTTTTTAAGAGGTGGTTATGCCAAATTTATTATTTTTTTCAATTGCACACTGCAATATAATTGAGGTCATTTTTTATAACATTTTGTTTGGCTTTTTTTAGTGTATTTTTATCCATATCTATGCCGATAATATGACAAAAATAAATAAAATGCAGTTTGGATAAAAAAGTGGTCAACGACTATAACTTATTTAATTAACATTGAGAACAATAAAAAAAGGTGCACATAGTGCACCTTCTTTTCTTGAGCTGATTAAGCTTAAATTATTTAATAACTTTAGCAACAACACCAGCACCAACAGTACGACCACCTTCACGGATAGCGAAACGTAAGCCGTCTGCCATTGCGATTGGGTGAATTAATGATACTGTCATTTTGATGTTATCACCTGGCATTACCATTTCTACGCCTTCTGGTAATTCAATAGTACCAGTTACGTCAGTTGTACGGAAGTAGAACTGTGGACGGTAGCCTTTGAAGAATGGAGTATGACGACCACCTTCATCTTTGCTTAAGATATATACTTCTGATTCAAAATCTGTATGTGGTGTGATTGAACCTGGTTTTGCTAATACTTGACCACGTTCGATTTCTTCACGTTTTGTACCACGTAGTAATACACCTACGTTCTCACCAGCACGACCTTCGTCTAGTAATTTACGGAACATTTCAACGCCAGTACAAGTTGTTTTTGTGGTTGGTTTGATACCAACGATTTCAACTTCTTCACCAACTTTGATTACACCACGTTCTACACGACCTGTTACCACTGTACCACGTCCTGAAATTGAGAACACGTCTTCAATTGGAAGTAGGAATGGTTTATCGATATCACGCTCTGGTTCCGGAATGTAGCTGTCTAAAGCTTCAGCTAATTCAACAATTTTTTCTTCCCATGCTGCATCGCCTTCTAACGCTTTTAACGCTGAACCACGAATTACTGGAGTGTCATCACCTGGGAAATCGTATTGAGATAGAAGTTCACGTACTTCCATTTCAACTAATTCTAATAATTCTTCATCATCAACCATATCGCATTTATTTAAGAATACGATGATGTAAGGAACACCTACTTGACGACCTAAAAGGATGTGTTCACGAGTTTGTGGCATAGGACCATCAGTTGCTGCTACTACTAAAATAGCACCGTCCATTTGTGCTGCACCAGTGATCATGTTTTTAACATAGTCAGCATGGCCCGGACAGTCTACGTGTGCGTAGTGACGAGTTGGTGTATCGTATTCAACGTGTGAAGTATTGATGGTGATACCACGTGCTTTTTCTTCTGGTGCATTATCGATTTGATCGAATGCGCGAGCTTGACCGCCGTATTTTTTAGAAAGTACAGAAGTAATAGCTGCTGTTAAAGTTGTTTTACCATGGTCAACGTGGCCGATTGTACCAACGTTAACGTGGGGTTTTGTACGTTCAAATTTTTCTTTAGACATCTTAATGTTCCTTTATTAAATCACTTCCCTAATTTTGTAGGGAAGTGTTACTTTATTTATATAAATAATTATTTCGCTTTACGAGCTTCAATAATTGCTGTTACGATGTTTGAAGGTGCTTCGTTATACTTCAAGAACTCCATAGAGTAAGAAGCACGACCTTGTGTTTGTGAACGAAGGTCTGTCGCATAACCAAACATTTCAGAAAGTGGAACTTGTGCTTTAACTGTTTTACCAGTTGCAGTATCTTCCATACCTTCGATCATACCACGACGACGGTTTAAGTCACCGATAACGTCACCCATATAATCTTCAGGGGTTTCAACTTCTACTTTCATAATTGGTTCTAAAAGCACAGGTTTAGCTTTCATGAAGCCTTCTTTAAATGCCATTGATGCGGCAAGTTTAAAGGCAATTTCGGATGAGTCGACATCATGGTAAGAACCAAAATGTAAACGCACACCAAGATCCACTACCGGATAGCCAGCTAAAGGACCTGATTTCAATTGCTCTTGGATACCTTTATCAACAGCAGGAATAAATTCACCAGGAATTACCCCACCTTTGATTTCGTTAACAAATTCGTAACCAGCACCACCCGCTTCTAATGGATACAAGTCGATAACAACATGACCGTATTGACCACGACCACCAGATTGTTTTGCATGTTTACCTTCGATATCTTTAACTGTTGTACGAATTGTTTCACGGTAAGCAACTTGTGGTTTACCGACATTCGCTTCAACGTTAAATTCACGTTTCATACGGTCTACGATGATTTCAAGATGTAATTCACCCATACCAGCAATGATAGTTTGGTTTGATTCTTCATCAGTCCATACACGGAATGATGGATCTTCTTTTGCCAAACGACCTAAAGCAATACCCATTTTTTCTTGGTCAGCTTTAGTTTTAGGTTCTACTGCAACCGAGATAACCGGCTCAGGGAATTCCATTCTTTCAAGAATAATTGGTGAATTTTCAGCACAAAGCGTATCACCAGTTGTGACATCTTTAAGACCGATTGCTGCTGCAATGTCACCCGCACGAACTTCTTTGATTTCTTCACGTTTGTTCGCATGCATCTGTACGATACGACCAAAGCGTTCTTTACGATCTTTAACTGAGTTAAGAACTGAGTCACCAGAGTTAACTACACCAGAGTAAACGCGGAAGAAGGTTAAGTTACCAACAAATGGGTCAGTTGCAATTTTAAATGCAAGTGCAGCAAATGGTTCATCATCACTTGAATGACGTTCTGCTGGTTCACCATTTTGTAATTCACCTTTAATCGCAGGGACATCAGTTGGAGCAGGTAGATACTCAATAACTGCGTCAAGCATGAACTGAACGCCTTTATTTTTAAATGCACTACCACATGTTACCAAGATGATTTCGTTAGCAAGTACGCGTTCACGTAGTGCTTTTTTAACTTCTTCTTCAGTTAACTCATCACCACCTAGGTATTTTTCCATTAACTCTTCGTTAGCTTCTGCTGCAGCTTCGATTAAGTTTGCACGCCATTCTTCAACTTGCTCAACCATGTCAGCTGGCACATCTTCATAAGTAAAGGTTGTACCTTGGTCTGCATCATTCCAGTTAATTGCTTTACGTTTAAGTAAATCAACAACACCAGTAAAGCCTTCTTCAGCACCGATTGGTAATACTAATGGAACAGGCACTGCCGCTAAACGTGTTTTGATTTGTTCAACTACACGTAAGAAGTTAGCACCCATACGGTCCATTTTGTTTACAAATGCGATACGAGGAACTTTATATTTGTTAGCTTGGCGCCATACTGTTTCTGATTGAGGTTGAACACCACCAACCGCACAGTAAACCATTACTGCACCATCAAGAACACGCATAGAACGTTCAACTTCGATTGTGAAGTCAACGTGTCCCGGGGTGTCGATGATATTGATACGGTGTGGTTCAAATTGTTGTCCCATACCTGACCAGAATGCAGTTGTCGCTGCTGAAGTGATAGTAATACCACGTTCTTGTTCTTGTTCCATCCAGTCCATGGTAGCTGCGCCATCATGAACCTCACCAATTTTGTGACTTACACCAGTATAAAACAAAATACGTTCGGTAGTTGTTGTTTTACCTGCGTCAATATGTGCACTGATACCGATATTACGGTAGCGTGCTATAGGGGTTGTACGAGCCATATTAATCCTCTATTTAGAATCGTTTGCTTAATAAAATATCATTTAGGTTGACTGACAGTAGATATGTGCTGCCAGTCTAATTTCAAGCCACTTAATATCAGTGGAAAGATTACCAACGATAGTGTGCAAACGCTCTATTAGCTTCAGCCATACGATGAACATCTTCGCGTTTTTTCACAGCAGTGCCTTTGTTTTCAAAAGCATCCATAAGTTCATTCGCTAGGCGTAACGCCATTGATTTATCGCCACGTTTACGTGCAGCATCTACAATCCAACGCATTGCAAGTGCATTACGACGAACTGGACGCACTTCAACAGGAACTTGGTATGTAGAACCACCAACGCGACGAGACTTAACTTCTACAGTTGGTCTTACGTTATCTAATGCAACTTCAAAAGCTGCTAAGTGGTCTTTTCCACTACGCTCAGCTAATTTATCAAGAGCTGAATATACGATTGATTCTGCGATAGATTTTTTACCATCTATCATTAAAATATTTACAAATTTCGCCAGCAAATCTGAACCGAATTTCGGATCAGGTAAAATTTTTCTTTGACCGACAACATGACGACGTGGCATTGGAATACTCCGTTTATATGTTATAAATTTTCAGGTTTACCCAAAACTCAAATGAGTTAAATGGAATTATTATAGTTTGGCCTTACTTAACGGAGTTCCATTAAGCTTTAGGTCGTTTTACACCGTATTTAGAACGGCTTTGTTTGCGATCCTTAACACCTGCGCAGTCTAATGCACCACGAACAGTGTGATAACGAACACCAGGTAAATCTTTAACACGACCACCGCGGATTAAAATCACGCTATGTTCTTGCAAGTTATGACCTTCACCACCGATATAAGAAGTCACTTCAAAACCGTTGGTTAAACGTACACGGCATACTTTACGTAATGCTGAGTTTGGTTTTTTAGGTGTAGTGGTGTAAACACGTGTACAAACACCACGTTTTTGCGGGCATGCTTCAAGGGCAGGAACGTTACTTTTCGCTTCCTTTAGCGCTCTTGGTTTGCGTACCAGCTGATTAATTGTTGCCATTAATAAGCTCCTGATTAATTAAAATAAATTTAAAAATTGCTTTTTAGATACGTAATTAATAACTGTAGCCCAAAGCCTATGTATATAAGTTTTGGGTCGCAAGATTCTAGACCTCAACAGGCATAATGTCAAGTATTACCACAAGTTTATTATGTTATTTAATTAAACTATTTTAGATTGTTAAGCATCAGATAGTTAAACAAAGTTTATCTTTTTCATTCGTAAGTTGTTGGTGAGATTTTATGCATTATTTCTTATCACAATAACTATTTAATGTGGCGTAAATATTTAATGGCAGTGTGACAATAGGTATATGGCCATTAAGATAGTAAAAGACAAACTGTATAAATTTAAGCTAAATTTTTGCCTAAAAAAACGGTAATATGATACTGAGTATTGAATAAATGTCGTGTGTAACAATGATGAATATAAACAATGAACCTTACAAAGTTGTATTACTATTTAATGCTAATAATATTTACGATCGTCAAATTTTAAAAGGTATTGGTGATTTTTTGAAGTCACATAATATTCACTGGAATATTTATATCTCTGAAACGCTGCGTTATGACACGACCACCTCTTTTCGTTTTGACTGCGATGGAATTATTGCTAATTTTGATGATCCTGATATTGCCGATTTGCTTAAACATGTTCAAATACCAATAATTGGTGTGGGTAGCTCATATCATGGTAAGTCGAGCTATCCAAATGTGCCTTATGTTGCTGCTGATAATTTTTCCATTATTGAAAGTGCATTTAATCATTTGTGTGCTAAGGGAATTAGTCAATTTGCTTTTTATGGTTTACCGTCAAACCGATATTGCCGATGGGCAGGTGTGCGAGAAGAAATTTTTAAGCAAATCTTGGCGCAGAAAGGATATGAAGGGTTTATTTATCAAGGTTTGTCTACCTCGCTTGATAATTGGCAAGAAGGCTTAGATAAACTTTCTAAATGGTTGCTATCTTTGCCAATGAATACTGGCATTATTGCGGTTAATGATGCTAGGGCACACCATATTTTACAAGCGTGTGATAGAGCAGGCATAAAAATACCGGAAGAGTTATGCCTAATTGGTATTGATAATGAGGAAGTCATCAATGATTTGTCAATGGTATCGTTATCAACCGTTAAGCAAGGCACTGAAGAGATGGGATTTAATGCCGCAAACTTACTCCAAAAACACTTTATTAAAGGTAATGTGCCGGTATGTCCTTTACTTATAGCACCTAAAAAAGTTATTGCCAGACGTTCAACAGATTATCGCTCTATTCACGATCCCTATGTCATCCAAGCCATTCACTATATTCGTGATCACGCCTGTAAAGGAATTAAGGTTGAGCAAGTGATCTCTCAGATGCAGATATCACGATCTAATTTGGAAATTCGATTTAAATCATCATTAGGTAAAACCATTCATGCGGTAATTCATGAAGAAAAATTTAATCAGGCTAAATATCTTCTGCTTGAGTCATCATTACCCATTCAAACCATTTCTCAGCAATGTGGTTATCCGTCAGTTCAGTATTTCTATTTCCTGTTTAAGAAGCGTTATGGCATGACCCCTAAAGATTTTAGGTGCCAATTTACCACACTAAATTCGGCGACGCTTTAATATCAATAGTAACCGTAATAATAAGGAAAAAGCTCAAATATTTCTGTTGCTTTTTCCTTTTTGATGGGTTTATTTGTCAACTGAACGAATTAAAAATATGGCAGTACCGCCAACAATAGCAAACACAAAAGAGACTATAAAAATAGCGGAAAAGCCAAATAACGTTATCACACAAGCGGCAATAATTGGTGCGAGCGCTTGGGTAATGGTGTTGCCAAGATTATAGATCCCTAAAAAAAAGGCTACTTGCTGCCGATCAGGTATGACTTGCAAATTTAGTAAATTGTCGAGTGAATTCCATATTCCCATGCCGATTCCCGCAAAAAATGCATAAATTAATACGCCTGTTTGATTTGGACATAGCGATAAACCCAATGCACCAATGCCTAAAAAGAGCGTAGATAAACCAACTGGTAGTTTAAGCACTTTTAATTTATCGCAGATCGGACCGGCAATAAATCCCATTAAAATGCCGAAAATTAACATAATTAAATTAATGAGTTGGATAGCATTTTGTGTATCGGAAGAATTGCTCTGCATAAAATCGGTCAAAATAAAAAGTAGGTAACCGGTAATAGTAAAGTTACTGATGCCTTGAAAAAGCTTACCAATTAACGCCAAATAGTAGTCCCGACCGATTGACCATTTGGGAAATATAGCCAATGCGTTTTTTAATGTTTTATCGCTTTTGAGTAATTTGTTTTCCTTCGTTTGGTTAAGGTTTGACGGCTCTTTTACAATCAATACCGCTAGGAATACGCCAATGAATGTAATGATACCAAAAACGATAAAGCCAAATCGAAAGCTGCCTAAAAACATCGCAGCAAGTATCGTAAAACCGTTGTTACCTAATGCCATACCTAAACCACCATAAGCGCTAGAGGCCGAGCCTTTTCTATCTTCAGCGGCAAAGTCTATCCAAGCTACCATAGGGGCAACAATAAAGTTTAAAGCAACTTGACCGAGTAACCAGCAACACAACAAAAAAGGGATACTGTTAGCTGTTGAGGCTAATATCATGGATAACATAAAGGCGATAGCGCCCACTACAATCCAAGGTGAGCGATTACCGAATTTTGAACGTGTTCGATCTGATAAATAACCTGCAAGCATATTCGATATTGCCGCAACCACCATACCACACGCAGAAAATAGCGCTAATAAGTGGATCTTATTTACTTCATCAATTTGTTGAATTAACGCCGGTAAAAAGAGACTTGATGCGGCAATGTATGGACCTAACCACGATGCAGGGCCGATAATTAGCCCGGGAATAAGTCGAGTTAATGGAATTGTTGTTTTCATAATACTTTACCTAAAATGTTAACCATTGTTGATCACGTAGTAATAATCAAAATCGGCATAAGATTGATGTTGGTAGCTATCGACAGCTGCAATAAAATTAAATAAGCCGGTAAATCCACCTATTTCCCCCGGTTCGCCATTGACGCCTTCATCCGATAAGTAAAGGACATCAATCGTTTGCATAATTGGCATCCATGCTTCATCGAGTCGGTAAAGTAGTGCAACCTTGCCGTGTTGGTAGGATAATTTTAGTTCCACAACTCCGTTTGGGATGGCAATACGGTGATTGACATATTCGATTCTGGTACCCAGTTTTGCTTGTAGTGTGGTTAAAATCGGGGTCTTCAGTTGTTCACTATAGGTTAAATGTAAATAGAGCCAATTATTTGAGTCATAATAAAGACCAACACCAGCGGTTTGTGAGTAGTGTTCCGGGTGGAATTCAACTTTAGTTTGAATGTAATAATCAAACGAAGTAGCCCGAGTTGCCATAATCGACGGCTTTACTTGAGAAAATAGCGAGTTTTGTCCATAAATTCTCAAATGACTGTGGCGTTCATGGGTGTTTACCCATTGAGGGGATTGATGTTGATAAGGCGTCATAAAGGACAATTGATAGCCATGGTCGAACTCTTCAATCACGTCATGGCTTATTTCGTCCTCAAGTGGTAAGGCAGAATCAAATTCCATTTTGGCTAAATTAGAGCCGTCTGCCATGATAAGCCAACCATCCTCAGTCCAATGCATTTTTTGGATTGAGGTTTCTCGACCAAGTGGATTGAGTAGTGTGTCTTTTATTGGTCTAGACATCAGATGGGCAATATACCAATCGCTGTTTTGGCTCTCAACAAGTGAGCCGTGTCCAGCTTTTTGCATTAGTGAATTAGGATTGAACATTTCAAAATGGCCGGCATCGGGATCGCCCAATGAAAATAGATGATTAGGTGAGGAAGTGACAATAGGCTCTCCGGACGGGTGGGGCTGATAAGGACCATAAATATCTTTAGCTCGACCGATTTCAATACCGTGCGCATAACCAGTACCACCGGCGGCTATTATCAAATAATAGTTATCAAGCCTTTTATAAATCTGCGGCGCTTCAGCGCAACCTCGAGTTGTAAAACCTTGCGTTAGACGATGCCACGGACTGGCGAGTTTTCCTTCAGCAAGATCGACTTCAGCAATGACAATATGTCCCGGAGCTTGATAACCTTGTCGGGTTTCCCACTCTAAAATAGTTAAATAATGTTTACCGTCATCATCATGAAACAGCGCCGGATCGAAACCGATAGAGGTAAGATAAATTGGCGCTGACCAAGGCCCTTTAATATTCTCAGCGCAAATTGCATAAGTGTCAGCATTAAACTCTCGCCCGGCCATGTTTATCATATGCGAGTATATTAGCCAAAATTTTTTATTTATCGAATCATAAGATAAATGTGGCGCCCATACACCGGCGGGGGTATTTGTTCCGGATAAATTGACTTCACCATTTTTAAATACATAATCAATTAGTTGCCAATTAGCGAGGTCCTTTGATTGAAAAATTTGAATGATTGGATTCCAATGAAAAGTGGATGTGGCAATATAGTAAGTATCGTTAACACGAATGATTGACGGGTCAGGAGACATGCCCGGTATCACCGGATTTTTTATTTTAGGCATTTTTATTTTCTCTTAATGTTAGATTATTGATAAAAATACTTATCAAAAAAATAAGTTTTAAGGTTGTTTTGCCCAATATAATTTATCTATGCCGATAATGTTATTATCAAATTTGGTTTCAAATTTATGAAATCTTATTAATGAGATATGTGTCACACTCTGAGTAATAAAATTTACCTATTCAATTAACATAATTAGAAAAAGACAGGGTTAACTTAGCAAGTAATATATTGGTTAATAAGCGTTATTTTTAGTTTGGTAAAGATAAATAGTGATAAATTGTTCAATATCTTTAAGAAGGTAAAAAAGGCAGGATAACAGGTGCAGAACACCCTAACAGGGTATTCTGCAAGTCATAATTATGACATCAATGGTTTAAGTTGCTGATAAACATCTCTAAAAATAGTGCGCTGTTGCTGATAATATTGGTGGAGATTGCTATCGGGTTGATGCGTTTGAACAATTGTCAATGGCGCAAGTAGTTCGCTTATCGCCGTATTGGGATGACAAGCGATTTGTGCAAGTTTTGCTGCCCCTAATGCTGGACCCACTTCGCTACCTTCACAATATTCAATGCAATAACCGGAAACATCACTCAGCAATTGTCGCCAATAACGGCTGCGGGCTCCGCCACCAATTACCAAAATTTTATCGGGTGTGACGCCAGTTTGATGAACTGCATCGATGCCGTCAGCAAGGGCATAGCTAACGCCCAGTAATACCGCTTTTGCCAGATCGACTTTGTTGTGTTGATAAGTTAAGCCAAAAAATACACCTTTAGCTTCGGGATTATTGTGAGGTGTTCTTTCGCCGGATAAATAAGGTAAAAAATAGACCGAAGGTTTGTCATCGATCGGTTGCGCCTCAATTAGAGTTAGTAAGGTTGGGACATCTTCAATGTCCAATAACTGACACGCCCAATCGAGGCAAGAAGCACAGCTCAACATTACCGACATTAGGTGCCAGCGGTTTGGTAAGGCATGGCAAAAACTGTGAATGGCTTGCTCGGGGTTGCTAATAAACTGATCGGTCACGGCAAAATAGACGCCGGAGGTACCCAGTGAGAGCATCGCTTGTCCCGATTGATGTAAACCTACCCCAACCGCACCGGCTGCATTATCACCACCGCCAGCAATCACCGCAATCTGATTAATGCCCCAACGTTTAGCGATTTCATCGGTCACATAACCGGTGATCTGATTGCCTTCAAATAGCGTTGGCATATGGTGTCGTGTTAAGCCACAGGCTTTTAGTAGTTCATCATTCCAATCACGTTTTCTTACATCAAGCCACATTGTCCCGGCTGAATCGGACATATCTGAAGCAAATTGATTGGTTATTTTAAAACGCAAATAATCTTTGGGGAGCAATACTTTATCGATCTGAGCAAAGATTTCCGGTTCATGCTGTTGTACCCATTTAATTTTAGGAGCGGTAAAACCAGCCATCATTAGATTGCCAGTAATTTGACGGGAAGTGGGTACCTGTTGTTCTAGTTGGTGGCATTGAACATCACAGCGCCCGTCATTCCAAAGTATTGCTGGTCTTAATACTTGTGATTGTTGATTGAGTAATACCGCACCATGCATTTGGCCACTTAAACCTATGGCTTTTACCGATTGTAAATTATGTTGCTTACTAAGCTCACACATTGCTGTATCGGTTGCTTGCCACCATTGCTCCGGATCTTGCTCTGACCATAATGGATGTGGGCGGGACACGGTGAGTGGTTTGGTTAATGTTGTGATAATATGTTGTTTTTCATTCATTAAAATCACTTTGACACCCGAAGTGCCTAAATCAATACCAATATACATACTCTTCTCCATTTCACAGCTTACTATCAGGGTAAACTATACCCTGATTAGTTTGCTTCGAACAATTAACTTAGCCAAAAATTAACTGATTAACTCGATTTTCTAACTTCTCTTGCTCACCACTGCAAGGTTTTGGTTGCAGATTATTGGCTAAACTATACTGGGCAATATCTTGCAGCGTCATTTTGCCGTGAAGGATTTGTTGACCTAATTCTTCGTCCCAAGCGGCATATCGTTGTGTAACTTTTTGCTCAAGAACGTTATCTTCAATTAGTTTGGCTGCGCACTTCAATGATAATGCCATGGTATCGATTGCGCCAATATGCCCGTAAAATACATCATATTTATCAACACTTTGACGGCGAATTTTGGCATCAAAGTTAAGTCCACCGGTTTTAAAACCACCACTTTTGAGAATTTCGTACATGACAAGGCTATTTTCTTCTACACTATTTGGAAATTGATCGGTATCCCAACCTAGTTGCGGATCGCCTCGGTTTGCATCAAGTGAGCCAAAGATATCAAGTGCGATAGCTGAGGCAACTTCATGTTGGAATGAGTGGCCGGCTAGTGTTGCATGGTTAGCTTCGATATTAACTTTAATTTCTTTTTCTAAGCCAAATTGTTTTAAAAAGCCATAAATAGTTGCGACATCATAATCATATTGATGTTTGGTTGGCTCTTGCGGTTTTGGTTCAATAAGTAAAGCGCCTTTAAAACCGATTTTATATTTGTTTTCAACCACCAATTGCATAAACTTGCCAAGCTGCTCACGCTCTTTTTTGAGATCAGTATTTAACAGTGTTTCGTATCCTTCACGTCCGCCCCAAAGGACATAATTTTGCCCACCTAATTTATGTGTTGCATTCATTGCATGGACAACTTGTGTGGCAGCACAGGCAAATACTTGCGGATCTGGATTCGTGGCGGCACCTGCAGCATATTTAGGATTGGTAAAGCAGTTGGCTGTGCCCCAAAGTAATTTAACGCCTGTTTGTTGTTGTTTTTCCAACAAAATATCGCTCATTACTGCTAAATTATTGATATATTCTTTGATTGAATTGCCTTCCGGTGCTACATCGACATCATGAAAAGCATAAAAAGGCACGTTCATTTTATAGAAAAACTCAAAGGCAACATCAGCTTTCGCTTTTGCATTAGCTAAAGGATCTGAGCCTGTTTGCCAAGGATATTGAAATGAGCTTGACCCAAACATATCTGTTCCTGCCCAACAAAAAGTGTGCCAATAACAGATCGATAAGCGTAGGTGTTCCGCCATGGTTTTACCCAAAATGATTTGGCTAGGATTATAGTGCCTGAATGCAAAAGGGTTGTCAGTTTGAGTGCCTTCGTAGTTGATGCGTTCTATTTTGTCATAATATTGTTTCATAATATTCTCCTAAATTTGGTTATGAAATTAATGTTGTAATTATTTGTTCCAGAACTGTTCAAGTTCTTCTAAAGATTTTCCTTTCGTTTCAGGTAACCATTTCCATATGAAAATTGCAGCCACTACACTGATAACTCCATATAACCAATAGGCAAATCCATTGTTAAAATGTGAGACAAGGTAGGTGTTTTTATCCATAATAGGAAAGGTCCAGGATACCAAGTAATTTGTAATCCATTGTGCTGCAACAGCGATTGAAAGTGCTTTACTTCGAATGGAGTTAGGGAATATTTCAGATAGTAATACCCAACATACAGGCCCCCATGAGATAGCAAAAGAAGCGATGTAAAACAGCATAGAAGTAAGCGCAATAATTGCTGGTAGTTGTAGAAAGAAAGTTGTTCCTAATGTGATCATGCCAATCGCCATGCCTATAGCACCGATGATCTGTAATGGTTTTCGCCCTAATTTATCAACAGTGAATATTGCAATAGTGGTAAACGAAAGGTTAATAACACCAACAATAATAGTTTGTAATAATGCTGAATCGGTGCTTGCTCCTAAGTTTTTAAATACTTCTGGTGCATAGTAAAGTACAACATTAATGCCCATTAATTGTTGGAATGCTGATAATAAAATTCCGATAACAATAACACCAATTCCATATTTTAAAAGTGGACTACTCTTTTTAGTCGAATTAGAAGATAATGAACTAATTATGCTATTAAGAGCTTCTTCAGTTCTTTGACTTCCCAATATACGTGATAGTATATTTTGAGCTTTACTTATTTTATTTTGTGCTGTTAACCAGCGAGGGCTTTCCGGAACGGTAAATAATAAGCCAAAGAAAAGTAAGGCTGGAATAGCTAGTGATAAGAACATATATCGCCAGCCGACAATATTTAACCAATCTTGATCACCTGAACTTGCTATAGCATAATTGACACAATAGACTAGAAGCTGTCCAAAAATAATAGCAAATTGGTTAAAGGAGACGAGTTTACCTCTAATTTCAGCTGGGGCGACTTCGGCAATGTACATCGGAGATAACATAGAAGCTAAACCAACGCCGATACCACCAACGATGCGATAAAAAACAAATTCAGGAACATATCCTGCTAAATAGTAAGGAATTTCTTGAGATTCTACTGAACGAAATCCTAATTCAGGCCAAGCAGATCCAATTGCTGCGATAAAAAATAAAAATGCGGCAATTAATAATGAATTGCGACGACCAAAACGGTTACTTAAATATCCTCCCATTAAACCGCCGATGATACAACCAATTAAAGCACTTGCCACACAAAAGCCTAGTAAAGAGTTGGCTGCAGTTTCACTTAGATGTTGAGGTTCAACAAAGACTTTTGAAATAGACCCGACTGTTCCTGAAATAACTGCTGTATCATAACCAAATAATAAACCACCTAAAGTTGCAACTAGAGTGATTCTGAAAACGTATAATGAATTGTAATGCGTACTCATATTTCATTCCTGCTTATCAAGTTAGGTTTAGATAAAAATAATCTAAACTTCTCATTCAATATGCATGAATTATTTAGCTAACAACAATTATTAAATTTCGTAAGCATTTTATGTTTTTTTATTTTTGTGAAGTAGATCAAACTCCATTTAATAAACTACTTGTATAAATTTTATTATTTAAAATATTTTTTTAATCAATTGATTTTTAATGAAAATAAGTTTTTGGCCTTATCACTGAAAGTGAATTCTCAGGTGATCGATTTTATTGCTGATAGTTATTATAAGATAAGCAGTAAGGCTTATTTTACTTTATTAGATGATGGCAATTGAGAGATGATCAACAAAATTAGAAAGTTATTTGTTGCTTGATTAGTGGTGAATTTTAACTCAATTTCTTGGATTATTTCTATCGCTTTTCAGCGATAGAAATTTGATGATCAAAATTAATGATGATCGATAAAGATAAATTTTAATGCAAATAGAAGGGCAAAAATAATGACGCAAAGATTTAATTCTTTAAATTTACCAGTTAATGTTTTTAACACAACGTAAGAGATAAAACCAAGTGCTACACCTTCGGTAATAGCAAAAGCGAAAGGCATCATTAATGCGGTAATAAATGCTGGTGTTGCATCAGTTAAATCAGACCAATTAACTTTCATTAAACTTGAAACCATTAAGATTCCAACAAATATTAAAGCACCAGATGTCGCATAAGGTGGAACTAAATGGGCTAAAGGCGATAAAAAGGTCATTAATAAAAATAATAATCCAACTACAACTGCAGTTAAACCTGTACGCCCACCAACTGAAATACCAGCAGAACTTTCAATATAAGTTAGTACTGATGAAGTTCCAAATAAACCACCAAGTGAAGAACTAAAACTATCGATTAATAAAGCTTGACGCATTTTAGGGAAACGCCCTTTTTCGTCAGAAATTCCTGCTTTGTCGGTTAAAGCTAAAATTGTACCGGAAGAATCAAATAGGCTTACAATCATAACTGAAAAAATAACACCCATAATACCCACATTAAGTGAACCAGCTAGATCGACATGACCAACAACACTGCTAACACTTGGTGGAACTGATGCAATTCCTTGATAACTAATATTAGGATCAAGCCAAAGTGCAAGTAAGGTAACAACAAGAATTGAAACTAGTACAGCCGCATGGAAATTACGAGTTGCTAGAATTATTATAATAAAAAATCCTAGTGAACCTAATAATACTTTAAGTGATAAGATATTGCCTAAGGTTAGTAATGTTTCTGGTGATGCGACCACAATTCCCATATTTTGAAATCCCATAAAAGCAATAAATAGTCCAATACCAGCACTTATTCCTGCTCGCAAACATTGCGGAATATGTTCAATTAACCAATGGCGAACTTTAAATAATGATAATGCAAAAAAGATTAATGAGCCCCAAAATATTGCCCCCATACCCACTTGCCAAGAATAGCCCATAGCACCGCATATTCCATAGGCAAAGAAAACATTGAGTCCCATAGCTGGAGCTAAAGCAATCGGTAGATTGGCAAACAGCCCCATTAAAATAGTAGCAAAAGCTGTTACGACGCACGTTAGAACAAAAACTGCTGATTTGTCCATGCCAGTTACAGATAAGATAGAAGGGTTAACAAAGATAATATAAACCATGGTTAGAAAAGTTGTACAGCCTGCTATAACCTCTGTACTGATTGTGGTTTTCTTCTCTTTCAGTTGAAAAATTTTTTCGAATAGTGAATTCATAAGTTAAAGCCCAATTTAGTTTGATAGTAATCGATATAACCTTTATTTTTACCTAATTTATTTTGCAGTAAAAATAAAAAAGATACAAAGTTATCACTTCATATCTCAAAAAACGAAAAAACACAGCGCTATTATTGCCTGTAATTTATTTTGGTCAAGCGTTATTCATATTAAGAATATCGTTTAGTAATTGATAGATAATTTTTATAACTTACCTCTAAAATAGTTGTTTAGCTCATCTGAGATGAGCTAAACAATGGGTAGAATATCACTAACCTAGTTCTTTAATATATCTAATTTATTCTTAGTGATTTTCACTTTTAAAATACGGTGACTTTCAATTTCGGCAACTTCAAATAAATAATCGCCAATTTGTATTGTTTCACCGACATTAAGTAAATGTTGGGCTTTTTCCATCAACAATCCAGCAAGAGTATGGTATTCTCGCTTATCATCTATTGGTATAGGAACATACCTTACTAATTCTTCTACAGGGATGTAACCATTAGCAATCCAACTGTTATCATCAATACATTGAATATCGTGTTTGGCATCAATTTCCTCTTCTTCAGTTGGGAAATCACCAGCAATGGTTTCAATAATGTCAGTAACAGACACAACTCCTTGCATTGAACCAAATTCATCAACCACAAACGCAAAATGGGTTTTCGCTTTTTTGAATTGTTCCAGTGCGACAAGTAAAGATACCGTTTCAGGGAAAATTAATGGCTGCTTTATTAAAGAGTTAATATCAATATGCTGTTTATCTTGTAAAACATCTTTCAATAGATCATTAACTTGAATAATGCCTAATGGTTCATCAATTGAAGCATTATCCGTTACGACTAAACGTGAATGAGGATTATCAAATATCTCTTTTAATATCACCTCACGATCATCATTTATATTGACCATATCAACATTTAATCGAGAGGTCATGATGCTACTAACTGAACGTTGAGCCAATCCTAACACTCGCTCGACCATGTTTAATTCTTGATGATTAAATACTGATGTTTTCTTATTATTATCAGAAACAACATCAATATTGTGAGTTTCGGGATCTTCTTCTGCATCGCCTTTGAGTAAATGTAAAATCGCTTCAGCGGTGCGTTCACGTAATGGTTTTTTGTTTAATGCTTTTCGGCGATTGAATATAGCTAATTGATTAAAAAACTCAATCATAATTGAGAAACCAATAGCGGCATATAGGTAGCCTTTTGGAATAATAAACCCAAAACCTTCGGCAACCAAACTAAAACCAATCATAAGTAAAAAACTTAAACATAAAATAACAATCGTTGGATGGGAGTTAACAAAATAGGCCAATGGTTTACTTGCTACCATCATGATACAAATAGCAATACAAACAGCAATAATCATTACTGGAATATGTTCGACCATACCCACTGCAGTAATTACTGAGTCGAGTGAAAATACGGCATCAAGTACAACGATTTGAGCGACAACAGTCCAAAAATGTGAAGTCTTTTTGGGTTTACCATCTTCATGTGAAGCGCCTTCTAAGCGTTCATTGAGTTCCATTGTGGCTTTGAAAAGCAAAAATATACCACCAAGCAACATTATCAATTGCCTAGCATTGAAACTGATTCCGGATATAGAAAATAGAGGGGTAGTGAGTGTAACTAACCAACCAGTAAACATTAATAACAATATTCGTGTAATTAATGCAAAAGCAAGACCAGTAATGCGTGCTTTATCTCGTTCTTGTGGCGGAAGTTTCTCGGCAAGAATGGCAATAAAAACAATGTTATCAATGCCAAGGACGATTTCAAGTACAACTAGAGTGGATAAACCAATCCAAATTGTAGGATCCATGATCCATTCCATATGTCAGGTGATTACCTCTAATGAACACAGCACATGCTGCTTAGTAATTCTGTCTGCAATTGACTAAATAATCAATAAAATATTTATATTTTTAGCCATTTTTCTAAAAAATCCAGGTTTAACACTAAATTGTTAAGTGAAAATTAGCTTCGCCAGAAGGTTGGTGTAAATAAAACCAATAAGGTAAATATTTCAAGTCGTCCAAATAACATGTCCACAACCATTACCCATTTAACCATATCACTTACATGCGCAAAATTATCACTCACACTGCCAAGACCAACCCCCAAATTGTTCAATGATGAGGCAACAATATAAAATGAGTCAGTTGCATCAATTCCAGACGCCATAATGATAAATAGACTAATTAAAAAAACTAATGCATAGGCAGAAAAGAATCCCCATACTGCCTCAATAATTCGTTCCGGTACAACTCGATTATTCAATTTTAAGGTATATATTGCATTCGGGTGTATAAGACGTTTTAATTCACGTGAACCTTGCATAAATAATAGTAGAACGCGAACAACTTTTAACCCTCCTCCAGTAGAACCAGCACAGCCCCCAATAAATGAAGCACATAATAAAAAGATTGGTAATGAGGATGGCCAAGTATTAATATCATCGACGGTAAAACCGACTGTTGCAGAAACCGATACGACTTGTAACACAATTTTATCAATACCAAGATTTCGTTGTGGTTGATAAAAATAGATAACAAAGGCACAAATAACAATTAAAATAAGAAGGATAAAGATAAACGTTCTGAACTCTTGATCGCGCCAATAAACTTTAAGTGAAATACCATTTAATGCGGCAAAATGGAGTGCAAAATTACAACCAGATAAAATTAGGAAAATAGTAACAATATAGTTAATTGCTGGACTATTAAAATAAGCTAAATTGCTGTCATGAGTTGAGAATCCTCCCATCGATATCGTCGAAAAACTATGCGAAATAGCATCGAAGATATTCATTCCAGCAAACCACAAACTTATTGCGCATAACGTGGTAAGTAAAATATAAATAGACCACAATGTTTTTGCCGTTTCAGCAATGCGGGGACGCATTTTACTATCTTTTTGAGGACCTGGGATTTCAGCTCGATAGAGCTGCATTCCACCAACACCTAATAATGGTAAAATAGCAACTGCAAGTACGATAATTCCCATTCCCCCAAGCCATTGTAGCAATTGACGATAAAATAAAAGGGCCTTAGGTAAATGATCTAAATTAACAATAGTTGTAGCGCCTGTTGTTGTTAACCCAGAAAAAGACTCAAAAAAAGCAGTGGTTAAATTAAGATTGATATGATTATCAAAAAGAAATGGAAATGCACCAATAGTACCTAAAACTACCCAGAATAATACAACAATGAAAAAACCTTCCCGAGTACTCAACTCATGACGCTGATTTCGATTAGGGAACCACAACAATACTCCTAAAATTAATGCAGCGAAGAAAGAACGGACAAAAATTGCGCCAGCACCATCACGGTATATTAATGCGACTAGTGCCGGTATTAACATAAATATCGACAATAATGATATTAATAAACCGATAATTCTTATAATTGAGCGCCAATGCATCATAGTAATAATCTCTATTTGAATCCACGAGATGCTTTTATAAGATCGTAAGCAGCTTGAATTTCTTGTGCTCGCTTTTTGGTTGCCTCTAACATCTCTTTTGGTAAGCCTTTTGATGCTAATTTATCTGGATGATGTTCATTCATTAACCTGCGATAAGCTTTTTTGATTTCAGGAATATCAGCAGATGAATCTATCCCTAAAATTCTATAAGCATTTTGCAAATCTGATTGGTGAGAACTGTTTTGATAATTGCCATAATTATTGCTTTGTTGATATTGACTATTTTGTTGATTATTATAATATTCTTGACGGAAATGAAAGCTTCCCATCATCATCTGAATATATATAACCATTTGTTGGCGAGGAATATGGAATTCTTCAGCAACAATAAACAAAATTTGTGACTCTTTTTCATCTAAATTACCATCAACTAAAGCCGCTTGAATTAATTGTTCACAAAATATATTTAAAACATTTCTTCTAAAACGATATTGAAAGTAGAGTTCTCGTAAACGCGATCGAAGTGGGTAATCACTTGCTTTACCACGATTAAATGACTCTTGGGCTAATTGGCGACCGGCTGCATCAAGTTGTAGCCGATCCATAAATTGCCGAGCAAGATTAATATCATCTTGGGTAACAACACCTTTAGCTTTACTCAGATGCCCCAATACTTCAAAAGCAACAATTAAGTACAAAGTTGGGTTTGATTGTGTCCTTTTTTCATTTAATCTATTGCCAAATGCTTGATACAACATTGGACCTATTAATAGACCAAGTATAAATCCCCATCCGGATTTGAAAACTGAGCTCAGTATTAACCCGAGAATAATGGACCAGATAAAAGACATATTATTCGTTTACCTCAATTCGATCGATTTTTTGTAATCCACGCGGTAGTGATGTTCCTTTACGAGCACGCTCTGCTCTAAATTTTTGTAAATCAGTAGAAGAAAGCGTAAGTTTGCGTTTACCAACATACAACGTCAGTGAGGTTTCAGGCGTTATCAGCATCATATAAGCTAGGCTATCATCGCTGGCAGATAATGAGATAATTTTATTTCCTTTACCTTTAGATAACTCTGGTAAATCTTTCACCGGGAAGATAAGCATTCTACCCGCTTGACTAATTGATAAAAGCAAGCTTTCCTCTGATACTATCTCAATCGGTGCAAGTACATTTGAATTATTAGATAAATTAATTACTGCTTTACCGTTACGATTACGCGCAATTAAATCGCTAAATTGACAAATAAAACCGTATCCGGCACTAGAAGCAAGTAAGAATTTTTGTTCTTCATCGTTTGACATTAAAACATGTTCAATAGTTGCACCTGCTGGTAATGCTAATTTACCGGTAATTGGCTCGCCTTGTCCTCGAGCTGATGGTAAAGTATTTGGCTCAATAGCATAACTTCGCCCAGTTGAATCGATAAAGACAACTGGCTGGTTACTTTTACCTTTTGCAGCAGCTTTAAAGCTATCGCCTGCTTTATAACTTAATCCGACGGGGTCAATGTCATGACCTTTAGCCGCTCTTACCCATCCCATTTCAGATAATACAATTGTGACGGGTTCAGAAGGTGTTAATTCTTGTTCAGTGATCGCTTTAGCTTCACTTCGCTCAACGATTGGCGAACGGCGTTCATCGCCATACTTTTCAGCGTCTTCTTGCAATTCTTTTTTGATTAAATTACTGAGTTTTCTTGGTGAAGCAAGTAGAGCTTGTAGTTGATCCCGTTCTTTAGCAAGATCAGCTTGTTCGCCTTTAATACGCATCTCTTCCAATTTAGCTAAATGACGAAGTTTTAACTCTAAAATAGCTTCTGCTTGTATTTCACTTAAGGCAAATCGCTTAATTAATTCTTCTTTTGGTTCATCTTCATGACGAATTATTTCAATAACTTCATCAATATTTAGAAACGCAATTAATAAGCCATCTAAAATATGTAATCTTTTTAGGATTTTATCTAAACGATAATTTAATCGACGTGTTACCGTCAAACGTCGATATTCTAACCATTCAGTTAATATTTCAACTAATCCTTTAACTGATGGACGATTATCAAGTCCAATCATATTCATATTGACGCGATAGCTTTTTTCAAGATCCGTGGTAGCAAATAGATGATTCATAACTTGCTCTAAATCCACTCTATTAGATCTTGGGACAATTACTAAACGGGTTGGATTTTCATGGTCTGACTCATCGCGTAAATCTTCAATTAATGGTAATTTTTTCGCCCGCATTTGCGAAGCAATTTGCTCTAAGATTTTAGCACCTGAAACTTGATGAGGAAGATCAGTAATAACAATATCACCCTCTTCTTTTTTCCAAACTGCACGCATGCGGATTGATCCTCGTCCAGTTTGATAAATTTTAGCAATATCTTCTGGCGCAGTAATAATCTCGGCTTCTGTTGGAAAGTCAGGGCCTTGTATGTGAGCCATCACTTCACTAAGTGTTGCTTTTGGGTTATCTGCTAACATAATAGCAGCATTTGCTACTTCACGAATATTATGTGGTGGAATATCAGTTGCCATACCAACAGCAATGCCGGTTGTACCATTCAATAAAATATTGGGTAATCTAGCTGGCAACATTTTAGGTTCTTGTAAGGTACCATCGAAATTTGGCGTATAGTCAACAGTGCCTTGCCCTAATTCGCCTAATAATAATTCTGCATATTTTGATAGACGAGATTCGGTATAACGCATAGCCGCAAATGATTTAGGATCATCTGGAGCTCCCCAGTTTCCTTGACCATCTACTAATGGGTAACGGTAAGAGAATGGTTGTGCCATTAACACCATTGCTTCATAACAGGCACTATCGCCATGAGGATGGTATTTACCTAACACGTCACCTACAGTACGAGCTGATTTTTTAAATTTAGCCTGAGCATTAAGCCCTAATTCTGACATGGCATAAACAATACGGCGTTGCACAGGTTTTAAACCGTCACCAATAAACGGCAGTGCACGATCCATAATGACATACATTGAGTAGTTTAAATATGCGCTCTCTGTAAAAGTACGTAGCGACTGAACTTCTACTCCGTCATGAGTTATCTCACTCATTATTGTTCCTCTAAATTATTCTGTATATTAGACATCAAGTTCAACTTGGTCACCTTTTTCTTGTAACCATTCTCGGCGATCTTCTGCTCGTTTCTTAGCCAGCAGCATATCCATTAATGCCATGGTTTCCTCTGCATTATCTAGTGATAACTGAACTAATCTACGAGTATTAGGATCCATCGTTGTTTCACGGAGTTGTAATGGATTCATTTCGCCTAAACCTTTAAAACGTTGTACATTCGGTTTACCCTTTTTACGTTTAAGCTGATCTAAAATCCCTTCTTTTTCTTCTTCATCAAGGGCATAATGCACTTCTTTACCTAAATCAATACGATAAAGCGGAGGCATAGCAACAAAGATATGCCCATGTTCAACCATCGCCCGAAAATGACGAACAAATAACGCACAAAGCAAAGTGGCAATATGTAATCCATCTGAGTCTGCATCAGCTAAAATACAGATTTTACCGTAGCGCAATTGACTTAAATCATCACTATCAGGGTCAATACCTATGGCAACCGAGATATCGTGGATTTCTTGTGAGCCTAATACCTCGTCTGATGATACTTCCCAAGTATTTAAAATTTTACCTTTTAATGGCATTATGGCTTGATATTCTCTATCTCGTGCCTGTTTGGCTGAACCACCTGCAGAATCACCTTCTACCAAAAATAGTTCAGTACGACTTAAATCCTGTGAAGAACAATCGGCCAATTTACCAGGTAAAGCAGGACCACTTGTGAGCTTTTTACGAATAACTTTTTTAGATGCTCGTAGGCGTTTTTGCGCACTTGAAATGACCATTTCAGCCAATAATTCTGCAATTTGCACATTTTGATTTAACCAAAGACTGAATGCATCTTTAACAATTGCCGAAACGAATGCAGCGCTTTGTCTTGATGAAAGGCGTTCTTTGGTTTGACCAGCAAATTGAGGTTCCTGCATTTTTACGGATAACACATATGCGCAGCGTTCCCAAATATCATCGGCGGTCAGCTTTAGGCCTCGAGGAAGCAAATTACGGAACTCGCAAAATTCGCGCATAGCATCAAGTAAACCTTGACGTAAACCATTAACATGAGTACCACCTTGTACAGTTGGAATCAAGTTAACGTAACTTTCAGTTAAAAGTTCCCCACCTTCTGGTAACCAGAGTAAGGCCCATTCGACTGCTTCTGTTTCGCCGGTATGACTACCAGTAAATGGCTCTTCAGGTAATAGTGTGTAACCACTAACAGATTCCATTAAATAATCTTTTAGACCGTCCTGATAACACCAGCGTTGTTCAGTATTGTTAATTTTATCTTTGAAAATGATTTCTAACCCTGGGCAGAGTACCGCTTTTGCTTTAAGTAAATGAGTTAAGCGGGGTACAGAAAATCGTGGTGAATCAAAATACTTTTCATCAGGCCAAAAACGTACTTTTGTACCGGTATTTCGACGACCACATGTACCTATTACATGTAAATCCTCAACTTTATCACCATTTTCAAAAGCGATTTGATAAACTTGCCCATCACGATTTACAGTAACTTCTACACGCTTTGATAATGCATTAACAACGGAGATACCAACACCATGCAAACCGCCTGAAAATTGATAATTTTTGTTGGAAAACTTACCTCCAGCATGTAAACGGCAAAGTAAAAGTTCAATAGCTGGTACACCTTCTTCAGGATGAATATCAACCGGCATACCTCGCCCGTCATCAATAACCTCAAGTGAATTATCTTCATAGAGTGTAACTTTAACTTGGCGGGCATGTCCTGCAATAGCTTCATCTACACTATTATCAATAACCTCTTGTCCCAAATGATTTGGGCGAGCAGTATCAGTATACATGCCTGGTCGATGGCGGACAGGATCGAGTCCTTTTAGGACTTCAATATCAACAGCATTATAAGTGGATTGTGACATAAGTTTTCTATTTATTCGAATAAATGGGCATATTATACCAATCTTTCTTTAAGATGCATGAAATTAAATTGATAATGAAAATCAAATTAAATTTTTAATTGATAATAATTCTTATTTTATTAATTTATTTTAAGTTAATTTCGATTTTAGCCTTTTTTCTGTTTTATAATCTTATCTATAGTATTATGATAAATACATCCCAAATAAAAAATAAGGGAATAGGATGAGCAAGTCAGAAAACAAAATAACTCGGCGTGATTTTTTGCAAAAATCACTAGCAATTGGTGGTGTGGCAGCACTAGCAAATAATTTGCAATTACCTTTTGCTTATGCAACATCTGAAACAAATCACGATAAAGCATTGATACCTAATCCCACTAATGATGAAAAGATTTTCTACAGCGCCTGTTTAGTGAATTGCGGTAGTCGCTGCCCACTAAAAGTCCATGTTAAAAACGATATTATTACTAAAATCTCATCCGAAGACGGTATTAATGATCCTATCTTCGGTCAACATCAAATTCGCCCATGTTTGCGGGGGCGAGCAGTACGCTGGCGAACTTACGATCCGGAGCGTTTAAAATACCCTATGGTGCGAATAGGTAAGCGTGGTGAAGGTAAATTTAAACGTATTAGCTGGGATGAAGCAATAACTTTATTGGCAGATAAACTTAAATACACCATTAATCGTTATGGCAATGAAGCTATTTATTGTCAATATGGAACAGGTACCACCGGCGCAAATATCGCCGGACGCAGTGCTTGTAGACGGTTTTTAAGTACTATCGGTGGTTATCTAAATTATCATGGCGATTACTCAAGTGGACAGATAACTGCTATTAAGCCTTATATTTATGGCAATGCTAAAGAGTCGCTTATTGATCAAATTAAACATTCAGATTTGGTTGTTATGTTTGGACATAATGTTGCTGAAACGCGAATGTCAGGCGGTGGGCAAGTAACGGAACTGTTTCATGCTTTAGCGCAAAGTAAAGCCAGAGTGATTATTATCGATCCTAGGCGTAGCGAAAGTGTGGTTGGCTATAATGCCGAGTGGATCCCGATTATTCCCGGTACCGATGCGGCGTTAGTTGCTGCAATTGGCTATGCTTTACTGGAAGAAGATAAAATTGATGAGGCAATGCTTAATCAATATTGTGTGGGTTGGAATGCTGACTCATTGCCGGATAGCGCACCCCCTTTTAGTGATTATAAATCTTATATTTTAGGTTTAGGTGATGATAGAACACCGAAAACGCCGGAGTGGGCAGCAAAAAAAACCGGTATCCCCGCTAAACAAATTCGTAAACTTGCCTTGGATATTGTTAACGCTAAAGCAGCATGGATTTCGCAAGGCTGGGGAGCACAACGTTGGCAAAATGGTGAGCATACTACAAGAGCAATTATGATATTGCCTATTATCACTGGTCAATTTGGTAAACCGGGCACCAATATTGGTACTTGGGGCGGAAGCGTGACTTATCCGGTTCCGGGGCTGAATTTATTAAATCCGATTAAAACCAGTATTCCATTTTTTTTATGGACTAAAGCAATCGAATCACCGCAAAGCATGACCGCAAAGAATGCTTATATACTTGGTAAAGATAAATTGGATGTCGGTATCAAGTTTATCTGGAGTTACGCCAGTAATGTAATTGGTAATCAGCATGCCGATCTCAATCGAACGCACCAAATTTTACAAGATGAATCTAAATGCGAATTTATCTTAGTGTGGGATACTCACATGACCGCATCAGCACGGTATGCCGATCTGTTATTACCGGATGTGTCATCTGTGGAAAGTAACGATTTAATTAATAATTCTTATGCATCCGGTGCTTACCATTATGTTATTCGTATGCAACGGGCTATTAAGCCACTTTGGGAAAATCGATCGTCTTATGATGTGTTAACTGAGTTATCAGAAAAAATGGGCGTTAAAGATAAATTTACTGAAGGGCGAACGCAAGATGAGTGGATAGCGTATAGCTATGAAAGAATGCGCAAGCAAAATCCTGATTTACCGCCTTTTGCTGACACTGACGGTAAGGGTATTGTCGATCGTAAGTTAGCGGATAGCGATGCGCAAATTGCCTTAAAAGCATTCCGGGATGATCCGATTAATCAGCCATTAAATACCCCGTCTGGCAAAATTGAAATTTATTCAGAAGCGCTGGCAAAAATAGCGGGTGAATGGGAGATTGAGCCGGACGATAAACTCTACCCAATTCCTGCTTATTTGCCTGCTATTGAAGGGAGCGAAGATCAACAAAAACGCGATAAATATCCGCTGCAAATGATTGGATTTCATATTAAAGGGCATTGTCACTCCTCTTATAGTAATCTTCCCCAACTACGAGAAGCTGTTGCCAGTAGCGTTTGGATTAACCCAATTGATGCTGAACAAAGACAAATTAAGCATGGGCAATTAGTTGAAGTATTTAATGATCGTGGTCGGCTTTATATTCCGGCTAAAGTAACGCCTCGTATATTACCGGGCGTGATCGCTATACCTCAAGGGCTATGGGCAAAAACTAATGCTGCTGGTGTGGATATTGGTGGTTGTATTAATCGTTTAACCTCATTGCGCCCGTCAGTGTTAGCGAAGTCAAATTCGCAGCATACTAATTTGGTTGAAATCAAACCATTATCAACTATGCCAGCGGCATCATAATTAAAAAGGGAGATGATTAAAATGCAATATGGATTCTTTATTGATTCTTCCAAATGTACCGGGTGTAAAACCTGTCAGTTGAGCTGTAAAGACGAAAAAGATAATGCGCTGGGCGTGCATTTTCGCCGAGTTTATGAGTATGGTGGTGGATCGTGGCAACAAGTGGATGGGATTTGGCAAAATGATACTTTTACTTATTATTTGTCAATCTCATGTAATCATTGTGAGCAACCAACTTGCGTGCAAGGTTGTCCAACTGGTGCGATGCATAAACGCCAACAAGACGGCTTAGTGGTTGTTAATCAAGATGTGTGTATTGGTTGCCGCTATTGCGAAATGCGCTGTCCATATGGTGCGCCACAGTTTGATCATCAAAAGCGGGTTATGTCAAAATGCGATGGTTGTTATGAGCGTGTAGCCGAAGGCTTAAAGCCTGTGTGCGTCGAATCTTGTCCGCAACGTGCTTTAGATTTTGACGAGATAGGGAAATTACGTGAGCGTCATGGTGATGAACGTAATATTGCCCCTTTGCCTAATGCAGAGTTGACTAAACCGAATATTGTTATCAAACCACATGCTTTGGCTAGAAGCTCAGGCGATACACAAGGAAAAGTGCTCAATCCGGAGGAGGTATAATATGCATGAATTACCATTGGTTTTTTTTACGGTATTTGGGCAATTATCTGCCGGAATGGTGCTGTTAAGCAGCTTATCTTGCTTAATGAATTGTTCACAAGCTAATCCCATTATTCGTCAAAAAATTAATCTGTTAGCGCTGGTTTTTATGGCTATTGGTATGCTGCTTGCCTCATTCCATTTAGGGCATCCTTTGCGGGCGTTAAATGTGATCTATGGGATTGGACGTTCGCCGATGAGTAATGAGATTTTCACTTTTGGTGTGGTATTTGGCGTTACATTCGCCTCAGTATTAATCCACTACTTTTCTCTCAATCCGGATAGCCAAAAACTGAAATTGATTAAACCGCTTTGTTTAAAGATTAATCGCTTTCCCTATATCAACCAGCTGATAGCCATCATCTTAATCCTACTGAGTTTAGTTTTTGTGTGGACGATTGTTTTAACTTACATGCTACCAACAGTGAAAACATGGGATACCAACTATACTGCAATTCAAATGTATACAGCGATGCTGGCGTTGGGTGGAATTGCTAGCGCAATGCTTGGGTTATATCGTTTAGGCAACGCAGCTTTTCTCATTGGTAGTGTATTGATTATATTATTAAAAATTCCCTATTATAATTTAATGACGACCATAAGCCCGGAGCTGGCTTGTGCGCAAGCAAGTTGGATGATTGCTGAGTGCATTTTAATCATAGTGGCACTACTATTGGTTGCTTTTAACATTTACCGCGCCAAACATCATGCAATAATTTATCTTACTGCTTTTGCTTGTGTGTTTATTGCTGAAGTTTGTGGCCGTATTGCCTTTTATAATTTATGGATGATACCGCTATAATTAACAATATAACTGACCGACAACAAGTAATGTCAATGAATAAAGAGAAAAGATTCGATAATCTCACTTGTGCTACCCTAGCAAAAGTACTGGGTGCTTTTTTTTATTATCCGCCTAATAGTCAAACCGTTGAACCGTTGCTTGAGGCTCTATTGCATATTGACCAACTGGCGGATTGGCAAAATCCAGAGCTCATTAGCCAGCAATGCCAGATATTGGCAACGCAAATCAGCCATGCCGATCTGGATTATCAATTCTCGTTATTGTTTGAAGGGCAAGGCAAAATGCCGGCCCCGCCTTGGGGATCTGTCTATTTGGATCAAGAAAAACTATTAATGGGGGAATCGCAAGAGCGCTATCGTCAATTTTTACAGCAGCATGGTTTAACGCTTAATACCGGTATGAATGAGCCGGAAGATCAATTTGGTTTAATGTTAATGGCTTATGCGATATTGCTGGAAAAACAAAAAACGCAAGCGGCGAATCAACTGATTGATGAACACTTAATGACTTGGTCATCAGCTTATCTAGATCAATTAAAACATAATCAAGTTAGCCAATTTTATCGGGCATTAGCCGTGATGGCAGAGCAGTATTTACTTTTGTTGTAACGCTTTATTACCACAATTAATCAATTTAGTTAGATTAACCGTTTTGGATATGACACGATATTAGGTAAATTGACTTGATTGATTACACATGTAGCAGCATCAAATAAAAACGGTATTTATCCGCATTGCAGCTTTAACAAGATCAGGTATAATCCGCCCATTATAATTGAGGATAGATATATGTTAGCTTATATAAAACTGATGCGGTTAGATAAACCAATCGGCATTTTACTGCTACTTTGGCCGACTTTGTCAGCAATATGGCTTGCTGATCCCTATCCAACTGAAAAACTGGTTTTGATATTTACGCTAGGTGTCATTGTTATGCGATCCGCCGGTTGTGTTGTGAATGATTATGCTGATCGCCATTTTGATGCGCATGTAGAGCGAACTCAAAGCCGTCCGTTAGTGCAGGGTGAATTAACAGCAAAGAATGCTAAATGGACATTATTGATATTATTATTAATGGCCGCTTGTCTATTATTATTTTTAAACGCTTTGTCGTGGTTGATTGCTGGCTTTGCATTGTTAACTGCGATGATTTATCCGTTTATGAAACGTTATACTTATTTTCCACAAATAGTGTTGGGAATTGCATTTAGTTGGAGCATTCCAATGGTCTATGCGGCCACAATTGAACAGTTTCCGTTAACCTGTTGGTTATTGTGTTTGGCAAATATTTGTTGGACAGTTGCTTATGATACCGAATATGCCATGGTTGATCGAAATGATGATATCAAAATTGGCATTAAATCGACGGCTGTTTTGTTTGGTTACTATGATAAATTGTGGATAGGCATTCTACAGATAATAACATTGATTTGCTTGATAATTATTGGTCTCAATAATCATTTATCTTTTATTTATTATTGTGGATTATTGGTTGTGTCGTTACTGTTTATTTATCAACAATGGTTAATCAATGATCGTGATAGAACTCGATGCTTTAAAGCTTTTCAAAATAATAATTATGTTGGTTTTATGATGTTTCTAAGTATTTTTATTGTTTAAAAATTATTTGAAACAGTGATGCCAAAAATTGAAAATTCTCAAGCATAAAACAAAAAGGGATTTTTATAGTATTTGTCTAAAAATTCCCTTTTTAATAAAATAATGGCTTATTTTGTTAAAGTTAAACCCCGTTTATTCCTGTTCAGCTAAAGTGGCTTGCACAATTCGCAGTGCATCAAAGGTTTCTTTTACGTCATGAACTCGAATAATCTGCGCACCTTTCATGGCTGCAATTACTGCACAAGAAACGCTACCTAACATACGTTCTTTAGGCGAAACATTTAATACTTGTCCAATCATGGATTTGCGAGACATGCCAACTAATAGCGGTAAATGAAAGTGATGAAATTTTTCAAGTGTTGCTAGTAATCGATAATTGTGTGCCAATGTTTTACCAAACCCAAAACCCGGATCAAGAATAATTTTTTCTCGTTCAATTCCTGCGTTTATGCAACGATTGATATGATGAGCAAAAAATTGATCAACTTCTTGATAGATGTCTTGTTGATAATGCGGAGCATTTTGCATAGTTTGGGGATCGCCTTGCATATGCATAATGCAAACCGGTAATCCTGTTTGAGCTGCGGCTTCGACTGCTCCAGATTCTGTTAATGCTCGGATATCATTAATTAAATGTGCTCCTGCTTTTGCTGATTCAGTCATAACTTGAGGCTTAGAGGTATCAACCGAAATCCAAACATCAAAATAGCAAGCCACTTTTTCAACTAAAGGCACAACTCTATCTAATTCTTCTTCAACTGAGACAAAGGCTGCACCAGGACGAGTTGATTCGCCCCCTATATCAATAAATGTTGCGCCTGCTTGTATCATATTATCAACTCGACGCATGGCATCATCAAGATTGTTATAATTACCGCCATCAGAAAAAGAATCTGGCGTCATGTTTACGATACCCATTACCTGTGGAAAAGAGAGATCCATAATTTGATTGTTGAAACGAATTTCCATGATTATGCCTTATTTGAGTCATCTGCTTTTTGTTATCGCTAAGCTTTGTTATAAGCTAAACGATAGCAAAATCATTCAAGTTTATTACCTGTTTTGAAAATCACTTTTATTTTAGATTTATTTAAATTATCCGATAAAAAACGCGCCGTAGCGCGTTATAAAAATTAAAACAGATTAATCATCAGATTCAGGTGGTGTACCTTCATTCGGAACTTCTTGAGCTGCTATTTCATCACTGGCTGTCCAGCCTTCTGGTGGTGTGACTGGCTGGCGATTCATCAGTTCATCAATCTGTTGTTTATCAATTGTTTCATATTTCAGTAAAGCATCTTTCATTGCATGAAGAATATCAATATTTTCAGTTAGTGTTGTTTTAGCTCGTTGATAGTTTCGTTGAAGGATTGCATCAACTTCTTCATCAATAATTTTTGCTGTACCATCAGATATTTTTTTCATGATTCCATAAGAAGATTCTTCATATTCAAATAATGCAGGTGGTAAACGATCTGAGAAACCCCACTGTGTAACCATTGCTCTGGCTATGTTAGAAGCGTATCGTATATCACTAGATGCACCTGAGGTAATTTTATCTTCACCATAAATTAGGCCTTCGGCAATTCTTCCTGCATAAGCTGTAGATATTTTAGACTCTAACTGAGTACGGCTTTGACTAATTTGATCGCCTTCTGGTAAGAAGAAGGCTACACCTAATGCCCCTCCTCGAGGAATAATAGTTACTTTATGAAGCGGATCATGATCTGGCATTAAATAACCTACAATTGCATGTCCCGCTTCATGATAAGCTGTATTGGTTAATTGCTCTTTTGTCATGGATAACGAACGACGTTGAGTACCCATATCGATTTTATCTTTGGCCTCTTCAAACTCATCCATCGTGACTAAACGTTTATTACGACGCGCGGCAAATAGCGCAGCTTCATTAACTAAATTAGCTAATTGAGCACCGGAATAATTTGGTGTTCCGCGAGCTAATACTGCTAGATTAACATCAGAACCTAAAGGCACTTTACGTACATGTACTGCCAGAATTTGTTCACGGCTTTTTAAGTCCGGTAAATCAATTTGAACTTGACGGTCAAAACGACCCGGACGAAGTAATGCAGGATCGAGAATGTCCGCACGGTTTGTTGCTGCAATAATGATAATACCACTGTTAGCTTCAAAGCCATCCATTTCAACTAACATTTGGTTTAGAGTTTGTTCGCGTTCATCATGTCCGCCCATTGAGCCGGCACCACGTTTTCGACCAACAGCATCAATTTCATCAATAAAGATAATACATGGTGAATGTTTACGGGCTTGTTCAAAGAGGTCACGTACACGTGATGCGCCAACACCGACAAACATTTCAACAAAATCTGAACCTGAAATACTAAAGAAAGGCACGTTTGCTTCACCCGCAATGGCTCTAGCTAATAATGTTTTACCCGTACCCGGAGGTCCAACCATTAAAATCCCCTTAGGAATACGACCGCCTAATTTTTGGTATTTGCCAGGATCACGTAAAAAATCGACGACTTCTGTTACTTCTTGTTTAGCTTCTTCACTGCCTGCTACATCTGTAAATTTAGTCTTAACTTGGTCAGGCGTTAACATTTTGGCTTTACTTTTGCCTACCGACATTGGGCCACCTTTACCCCCGCCTTGCATTTGGCGCATAACAAAGAACCAAAAACCAAGTAATAAGATAATTGGAAACCAAGAAATCAAGATACTAACCAATAAGCTTGGTTTTTCATCTGGACTGCCGTAAACAGCAATATCATTAAGCACCAAGTTATCGACTAGTTTTTCATCAAGGTAAGGGATATAAGTAACATAATTACTACTACTTTTAGTTGTAGCAACAATTTCGCGACCATTAATATGTACTTCTTTGAGTTTGCCGCTCGTTACATCCGAATTAAATTTGGTATAATCGACTTGAGGACCGCTATTGGATAACGCGCTGAATTGGTTGAATACAGCAAACAATACTACCGCGATAACGCCCCAGATCAGTAAATTCTTTACCATGTCGTTCAAAAGAAAAACCTCTCATAAAATTAACAGTTACGACTAAAATTAACCAAGTATGGTACTACAAAATTGTACGGCTGGCTACTTCATCCCCATTGCTACAATATATACTTCTCGAGACCGTGCGCGCGAAGCTTCAGGCTTTCGAATTTTGACTGTTTTAAACAGCGATCTAACTGTTTTTAGATATTCTTCAAAGCCTTCGCCTTGGAATACTTTTACAATAAAACTCCCATTAGGTGCAAGAACGTCTTTACACATATCTAATGCAAGTTCAACTAAATACATAGCTCTTGGTATATCAACTGCAGGCTGTCCACTCATATTCGGAGCCATATCTGACATAACAACTTGTACTTTCTCTTCACCAACGCGCTCAAGTAAGGTATTTAATACGGCTTCATCCCTAAAGTCACCTTGCAAGAAATCAACGCCAACTATTGGATCCATCGGTAATAAATCACAAGCAATAATTCGTCCCTTATTACCGATGAGTGATGCAACATATTGCGACCATCCGCCCGGTGCTGCCCCTAAATCCACGACAGTAATTCCTGGTTTGAATAGTTTGTCACTTTTTTGTATTTCTTCTAATTTAAACCATGCTCTAGAACGTAGGCCTTTTTTTTGTGCTTGTTGTACAAAGCGATCTTTAAAATGTTCATTTAGCCAACGAGTAGAACTTGCTGAGCGTTTTTTGTTACTCACAGCGAATAAATCCTTAGTGTATAGAGGTTACTTCAATTGATTACAAATATATATAAGGGTAGAATAGCAAAATTGCAACTTAATGTGATAAAAAATTAATGAATTTATCGAATAAACAAAAACAGTACTTAAAAAGTGAAGCTCATCATTTAAAACCGATAGTGATGATTGGTGCTAATGGATTTACCGAAGGCGTTCTTGCCGAAATCGAAAATGCACTAAATTTCCATGAGTTAATTAAAATTAAAATCGCTGCCGAAGATCGTGAAACGAAAAAATTAATTTGTGAAGCTATTATCCGCGAAACAAATGCATTACCCGTTCAACAAGTCGGATCTATTTTTACGGTATTTAGACCTAGCGAAGATAAGAAAATTACTTTACCCAAATAAAAAAACAGGGCAATAGCCCTGTTTTTTATTGCAGTTGAGTTTTATTAGATATACTCAACTTTAACAATATCAAATTCAACATTACCGCCTGGTGTTTTGATTTGGACGGTATCACCATCTTCTTTACCAATAAGACCTCGAGCGATAGGTGAGTTAACCGAAATTAAATTTTGTTTATAATCTGCTTCATCATCGCCAACAATTCGATAAGTTGTTTCTTCATCGGTATCGATATTAATTACAGTCACTGTGGCACCAAAAATTATGCGTCCAGTATTTTTTACTTTGGTAATATCAATAATTTGCGCTTGAGATAATTTGCCTTCGATTTCTTGAATACGACCTTCACAAAAACCTTGTTGTTCTCTTGCTGCATGATATTCCGCGTTTTCTTTTAAATCTCCGTGCGCTCTGGCTTCTGCAATAGCAGCAGTAATTTGAGGTCTTTTAATATTTTTAAGTTCTTCAAGTTCTGCTCGTAATAATTCGGCTCCCCTTACTGTCATTGGGATCTGTTTCATCTCGATTTTTTCCTGTTTATATGGTCAATAAAAAAGAATTTTTCACCTTAATCAAAGGATGAAGATTAATTCCGTGAATTTGTTATTCTAAAGTCATAATTGGCTATATATTAACGTTAAAACTAGTTTAACAACAAATCATTTATATTAAAATCAAGTGCTATTTTACCCAAAATCAGGTATTGTTATATAAATTTTAATCCATTTTTATTACTATACTGCTTATTTATGAGACGGTTACGATCTTGTTTAATTTTGCTCTTTTCGATTATCTGGTTGTTAATTGTAGTTAGTTATTTTGCCTTGCAAACCAACTATGGAGCAAAAATACTGAGTCAACAATTATCAAAGCTTGGAACATACACTATTTCAATTGGTAAGATAAATCATTCATTAGTTAATTTTTATGAGTTAAGTATTGATAATTTATTGGTAATAAATGATAAGCAAGAAGTGACTAAAATTGGAAAGTTAACTATTGGTTTTGATAAGAAAAATTTATGGCAACTTCATCATTTTAATTATATTAATGTGATTGATGGTGAATTTAATGGTGTTGATATTACTAATTTTTCGGCTAATGTATTAAAGTTTTATAATTCTACAATAAATTTTTCGTTCAATGATGAGCAAGATTCTCTTTCTTTAAAAGGCGTTGATGGCCGTATTAAACCCTTTGATTTAAGTAGTAAAGAGCCATATCAATTTGATTTCACTTCACAAAAAGCATCATTTAATCAGATACCGATAAACAAAATCTTGTTACAAGGATATTATCGTGATGGGGTTACAGCAATCACCAATTTAGGCGGTAATATGGATAATGGTTTTTTTGTTAGTAAATTAAAAGTATTAGCCGATGGTAGCTTAGATATAGCCCAATTAAGATTAAATAATATCCGTTTTCAACCAGATGATTATACTGAATTAAATAAGTATTTGCCTAAATTTCCAAAGTTTAGGTTAGAAGAACTTTTAATTTTAGACAGTAATATTCAATTACCTAATTTAATTATTGCTAAGGGAAATTTTGAAATAACCAATATTAGCTATGATAATCAGTGGAATCTGAATGAAACTTCCTTTATTTTTAATGCAGATAATGTGGTTTGGTTTGATCAAATATATTCTTCTTTATTGCTTCAATTGTCTTTTAAAGATAATGAAATTGATATCAAAAAAGCGGTTGCTCGATGGCATAACGGTGATGTTCATTTAGATGGTAGTTGGAAAAATAATTCATTACATTTGAATAAGTTATTGTTGACAGGCATCAGTTATGAATTATCTGATGAAGCAAAACAACCGTTATTACCAGATATATTTAATCGTGTTGACGTTGATCAGTTAATCATATTGCAAAGTATGTTAACCAGTATTAAATCTGATTATCCTTTTAACATTGCAAACTTTGATGTTTCGGGGAAAAATGTGAGCTTAGTTGAAGACAACAAATTGGGGTTATATTCAGGCTCACTATTTCTTAAAGCTAATAATGCTTCAGTTAATAAAGTAAGTATTAAATATCCTAGTGTGTCGGTAGATATTGATCTTCAGCATCGCACATTATTAAGTTTTAATGCATTAGTTAATGGCGGAATAATTGACTCAACTGCAATAATTAATCCTTTGCATTCTGAATTTGAATCATTTCACCTCATTAGCAAAGGTACCACAAGTGAGCTGCTTAATCGATGGAAGTTAGTACAGAATCCTCCAGAGTCGTTAAATTATCGAGCTGATTTGCGCGGTAAGATAGCTCCATTTAGTTTATCTGGAATTTTTTCGACAGGTGGCAATGATTATTCAATTCATCCACAACATTGATTTTAATAAAACGATACTTATATTAGTTATAAATGTATTAAGTCTTAAACGAGGAAACAATGCATCTCGTCAGATTAGATAAATGGTTATGGGCCGCGCGGTTTTATAAAACGCGTTCCATTGCTCGTGAAATGATTGAAGGTGGAAAAGTTCATTATAATGGCCAACGAGCAAAGCCAAGCAAAATAGTTGAAGTTGGGGCGATGATAGTGCTTAGGCAAGGTAATGAGCAAAAGACAATTCGAGTTTTAGCCATTAATGACCAGCGTAGAACCGCAAGAGAAGCGGAATATCTTTACCAAGAAACCCCAGAGAGCATTGAAAAACGTGAAAATATTGCTCAGGCAAGAAAACTTAATGCATTAGCCATGCCGCATCCGGACCGACGACCTGATAAAAAAGAGCGGCGTACATTAATTAAATTTAAATATGAAAGACAACAAGGCAATTAATATGGATACTTTAAATCGGTTTTTATTTGATAATCATCCTGTTCGAGGGGAAATCACGCGACTTGAAAAAACATACCAATCTATTTTAGAAAACCATAATTATCCTATTCCAGTACAGAATTTATTAGGTGAATTATTAGTAGCCACCAGTTTATTAACCGCTACATTGAAATTCGATGGTGATATTGCTGTGCAATTACAGGGGGATGGGCCATTAACATTAGCAGTGGTAAATGGCAATAATCTACAAGAATTACGTGGTGTTGCGCGAGTAAATGGTGAAATTGCCGATAATGCTACTCTTAGGGAGATGGTTGGCAACGGTTACATTGTAATTACCATCACGCCTAAAAAAGGCGAACGTTATCAAGGCATCGTTGGATTAGAAAAAGAAACGCTAACTGGCTGTATTGAAAATTATTTTATGCAGTCTGAACAACTGCCTACTCGTTTATTCGTTAAAACTGGAGTGCATAATAACACACCGATGGCTGCAGGGATTTTATTGCAAGTGTTACCTGCAAATGAAAATACTCAAGAGTCATTTGAGCTTCTAAGCACATTAACTGAAACCATCACTAGCCAAGAGTTGTTTCAACTTCCTACTGATGAAATTTTATATCGTCTTTATAATCAAGAAGAAGTTCGCTTATTTGAAACTCAACAAATTGTATTTAAATGTGGTTGTTCACGACAACGTTGTGAAGATAGTTTAATGACATTACCAGCCAAGGAAATTGATGAGATTCTTAATGAAGACGATGGCAAAATTGACATTCATTGTGATTATTGTGGAAAACATTATCTGTTTGATGCGATAGATATTGCTGAATTGAGAAATAAGAAAAATAACAATTATCATTGATGCAAATAAAAGGTGCCACTAAAATTATTAAAACTTTAGTGGCAAAGTGAAATATAGGGAATTAAACCCTCATTTAATTTAGCAGAATTAAGCTTCCTTACCAACCTATATTATCGGTATTATGTAACTCTTTTGTAAAGGATTTTTACAAAAAAAATATTTAATTACATATATCATTGTTTTGTAAATTTATCATTTAAATAAATTAACATTACCGTTCAATAATATGTATATTTTCAATAACGGCTAAGCAGCCTATCACCTTCCATTTAATATTAAAATGATATAGTGAGATTGCATAAGTTTGCTCATGGTTGTTTTTTTGTTTATAAGCTGGTCTTGGATCTTGAGATATTACTTGTTCAATTAATTCGGTTAGTTGTGGATAATCTTGTTGGGATTCAATAAATAATTTAGCGTTAGCTGAGAATGAAACTTCAAGTTTATGTTCAGGGAGCATTTGAGCGTAACCCGCTTTCGCATCAGGATGGCTATCACAGTAAGGTAAGTAGGGTTTTATATCAATTATAGGTGTGCCATCTACGAGATCTAATCCCCCTAACTTCAAAATCACCTGATTTTTTTCAACAATAATATCTATTAATTCAACAACTGAAAGACCAATATTATTAGGTCTATATGGAGATCTTGTTGCAAATACGCCTAAACTTTTGTTTCCTCCTAAACGAGGTGGACGTACCGTTAATCTCCTTTTGGTTGGCTCAATATGGTGGAAATGAAATAAAAGCCATAGATGAGAAAACTGTTCTAATCCTTTGACACTGATAGGATTGTTATATGGTGTAAGTAAATGTAGTTCACCTTGAGCAGCTTTGACCAGATTGGGTTGACGAGGCACTGCAAATTTTTCAACATAAGGTGACTGGATGATACCAATTGGTTCAAATTGATATGTCATTGTTGATTCTTTATTTAATTATTTTAATGATTTCCGTCGACGAATGCCGACGGAATATAATAAATTATAGCTTGCTAATTTACCAACCACGAATTGCGCCACCATTAAAAATTTGGTCAGCTTTTTGCGCTACTGCATCAGTTTGGTAAGCTTTAACAAAGTTTTTTACATTTTCATTATCTTTATCCGCTTCACGCGATACGATAATGTTAACATATGGAGACTCTTTATCTTCAACAAAAATACCATCTTTGCTAGGTGTTAAATTTGCTTGTCCAGCAAATGCATTGTTAATAATAGCAAGATCGACTTGCGAATCATCTAGCGAACGAGGTAGCATCGGAGCTTCTAGTTCGATAATTTTATATTCATATGGGTTACTTGTGATATCAAGTACAGTTGGCAATAAACCTTTTGTCTTATCAACAGTAATTAAACCTTCATGTTGTAATAAAAGTAATGCACGACCTAAATTTGTAGGGTCATTAGGAATGGCAATTGTTGATTTAGCTGGAATAAAGAACGTTTCGCCTCGAGGTGAGGTTACTTTTACACCTTCCCCAGTTTCACTGTTATTCTCAATCGGTTTTAATTTGTGTGAGTAACTTGCAATAGGGTAAACAAATGAGTTACCAACAACAGTTAATTTATAACCTCTTTCTTTGATTTGTTCATCTAAATATGGTTTATGTTGAAAAGCGTTAATATCAATTAATCCATCATTTAATGCTTGATTTGGAGTAACGTAATCATTAAAAATCACAAGTTCAACATCAAGATTATAAAGGCTTTTAGCTTGTTGTTTGGCTACTTCTGCTACTTCTTGTTCAGGACCTGAAATTACACCAACTTTAATAGTACTTACTTTTGCTGGTTCTGCTGGTTTGTTATCAGTTACAGACGATTGTTTATTATCACAACCTGTTAAAAAAAATGCACTTACCAAAGTAGTGGCTAGTGCTAGCTGTTTAATTGACATAATTTTCTCCAAAATTAATGATGAGTAACATACCTTACAATCCTATTGCCAATAGCTTGGATTAGGAATACTAATATAACTAATAAAATAACAACTGTATTCATTATAGCGGGTTTGTAACTATTATAGCCATATTGAATAGCCAATTGCCCTAAGCCTCCAGCTCCAACAGCTCCACTGAGTGCAATATAGCCTGTTAATGTTATCAGTGTTATTGTCATGCTATTAATAATAATAGGTAGAGATTCGGGAATAAGAACTTTATATATAATCTGTAATGGTGTGGCTCCCATTGAACGAGCAGCTTCAATTAAACCTTTAGGAATATCCAGTAAAGCATTTTCAATCATTTTTGCAATTAAAGGTGCAACACCTACACTAAGCGGAACAATAACACCTTGTCTACCTAAAAAGGTGGCTTGGCCGGTTATAATGTCCATTACTTCTACTGTGAAAGGTTTTATCCATAAAATTAATATAATAAAAGGAATTGCTCGAAATATATTTGTGAGAAAAGAGAATGTAAAATTTACAATGTCATTTTCAAGTATGTTACCTTTTCGGGTGACATACAACAATATACCTAATGGTAATCCAATTAACGTTCCATAAAAACCTGATAACAACACCATATAAATAGTATCATCGGTTGCTTGTGCCATTTTGAATAGCATTGCTTCACTAAAACCATTAAATGAAGAACAAAAGGTAACAAAATCTTCCCAGAAACCATGTTGAGCTAAATAGCGAAAAATCGATTCAAATGGTTTAAATGAAGGAATAAAATCAAACATAGCCTAAAACCTCAACTTTAGTATTATTTTTTTCTAGAAACGCAATTGCTGATGCAGTACTTTTCTGTTTTCCTTTCATTTCAGTTAACATCAAACCAAATTTAACGCCACCCGCATAATCCATCTGAGCGCTGATAATATTACTATCAACTTCGAATTCTTTAGCTATTTGAGACAGTAAAGGTAAATCTACCGATACACCAGAAAATTCCAAACGAACAAGTGGATTAAGTCCTTCTTTATGTACTGGTGTTAGTCTAGCTAAATAATCATCTGGAATAGTAAGGTGTAATGTTGATTGAATGAATTGCCTTGCAATATCTGTTTTAGCATGCGAAAACATTTCACCGACTGAAGATTGTTCAACTAATTCTCCGTTACTAATAACTGCTACTTGGTCGCAAATCTGTTTAACAACATCCATTTCATGAGTGATTAATAAAATGGTTAAACCTAGTTTTTGGTTGATATCTTTTAATAATGCTAAAATAGAACGTGTTGTTTCAGGGTCAAGGGCACTGGTTGCTTCATCACATAATAATACTTTAGGATCACTTGCTAACGCTCTAGCAATAGCGACGCGTTGTTTTTGTCCACCCGATAAATTAGCTGGATAGACATCAGCCTTTTCACTTAAACCTACAAGTTCAATAAGCTCATTTACTTTTTGCTTGATTACCTTTTTAGGTGTTTTATTTAGTTCAAGTGGAAAAGCAATGTTATCGAATACAGTTCTAGATGATAACAAATTAAAATGCTGAAAAATCATGCTAATCTTTCGGCGTACTTCAATTAATTTTCGATTAGATAAATGGGTGATATCTTGGTTGTCAAAAAATATTTTTCCACTGGTTGGTTTTTCTAATAGATTGACACAACGTATTAATGTGCTTTTACCTGCGCCTGACTTGCCAATAACACCATAAATTTTACCTTGAGGAACATTTAATGAAATGTCCTTTAAAGCATGGATAGTGGTTTTATTGTGCTCAAAATTTTTTGAGATGTGTTCAAGTTTTATCATGATATATACTAATAAAAAGGAATGGATAAATATTAAGACGTCTAGACATCTATGTCAATCGATAATATCCTATATAAAGCTAGATAGACACCTCTATAAAAGGAAGATGATTAAACATGAAGCCTGCTATATTTTTAGATCGAGATGGTACAATTAATATAGATTACAATTATGTACACACTATTGATAAATTCCACTTTATTGATGGTGTAATTGATGCAATGCGAGAACTCAAAGAAATGGGTTTTTTACTTGTTATTACAACTAACCAATCTGGTATTGCGAGAAACATATTTACTGACGAGCAATTCAATACCTTAACAGAATGGATGGATTGGTCATTACAAGACCGAGGTGTTGACATTGATGGTGTTTATTATTGCCCACATGATCCTCTGGTTGATGACTGTGAATGCCGAAAACCAAATCCCGGTATGATACAAACAGCAGCGAAAGAGTTAAAAATTGATATTGCCAACTCTTATATGGTCGGTGACCGAGTGTCTGATTTATTGTCGGGGAAAAAGGCCGGAGTTAAAAAAACGGTTTTGGTGAAAACCGGTGATGCCATTACTGAAGAAGCATTAGCGCAAGCTGATTGGGTAATTGATAGCTTGGCGGATTTACCCAATAAAATAAAAGCAGAGTCATAATTTTCTAAAAATACTATTGTTATACGGCATTTAAAATTAGTGCCGTATAATTTTCACGATAAGAGGTGATAATATTAACCCCAAAAATAGTGCATTAATAAAGTTCACCACACTTTGACCAAAGGTATGAATAGTATTGGCGAAAAAAAGAGAAAAACAACTTAAAAAAATCAAAAACACTGTCCCCCAATATAGAAAGCTAATTTTATTTGTCTTATCAACCAAGATCGGTAATCTGAAAATAAAGAGACATATTAAACTAAATCCTATCAAAGTACTTCCATGTTGGAGTAATTGGTAGATAGGAATATTAGTATTTTTTAATGAAATTGTCTGTTGTAAAAAAGGTAGGTGCTGTACAAAAAAGCCCGTTAAGTGGGTAAAACTATCCCAACCTAAATGAGATAGTGCGCCAATTAATGCAGAAGTTATGACAATAAACCAGTGATGGTAGCAATATTCACTCCAATTAAAATTTAGATAATGAGCAAATCGTTTATAAAGAAAATGGGGCAAATTCTTGATCAATTCATTACGAATAATAAAGTGAAAGATAAAAGCAACCATTAATGTTATTGGTAGATCAAAATAAAAGATACCTAATAAAGTATGGCTCATATCACTTTTTATTTTCATTCTAAGAAAATATTCAAAGTCAGGTGACATACTACCTATAATTAAGGTTGTCATGGAAAAAAATTTAGGCTTTTTGTAAAAAGGTAAAACAATTGCTGGATGTGCAAAAGTGAAAGGCATAAAAAATCCACTTAAAAAGTTAGACTGAAATAGAAAAAAAGCAATTATATAATCAATAGTAAATTAAAGAAAGTTTGTAAAATTTGTATAGAATTAGTTTATTTTCACAGCGCTATGTGTAAAAAAAACACAAACGGAAATAAATTTGCAATAATCGCTTGCATGATTTTTCTAAGGCTCTATAATGCGCATCCACTGACACGGCGTCAGCGAAAGCAGGCGATAATGAAGTTGGTGAACAAGATCAAATTTTTTAAAAAAAGATCTTGACGAATAAAAAGGTGTAGCGTAGTATACGCAGCCCTTGAGACAGCAAACTGAAGCAAGAAATCGCGAAGTTAACTTAAAGCTGTCAGCTCTTTAAAAAGAAGAAACAGACAATCTGTGTGGGCACTTGCGAGACAAAAAATTAAAAGTCTACGGACTCAAAAAATTAAGTCTTGATAAGTGACACTGAAGATTCATTTGAATATGTCAGAGACAGTTATTGAGCATCAAACTTTAAATTGAAGAGTTTGATCATGGCTCAGATTGAACGCTGGCGGCAGGCTTAACACATGCAAGTCGAACGGTAACATGAGTGCTTGCACTTGATGACGAGTGGCGGACGGGTGAGTAAAGTATGGGGATCTGCCGAATGGAGGGGGACAACAGTTGGAAACGACTGCTAATACCGCATAATGTTGAGAGACCAAAGCATGGGACCTTCGGGCCATGCGCCATTTGATGAACCCATATGGGATTAGCTAGTTGGTGAGGTAAAGGCTTACCAAGGCGACGATCTCTAGCTGGTCTGAGAGGATGACCAGCCACACTGGAACTGAGACACGGTCCAGACTCCTACGGGAGGCAGCAGTGGGGAATATTGCACAATGGGGGAAACCCTGATGCAGCCATGCCGCGTGTATGAAGAAGGCCTTCGGGTTGTAAAGTACTTTCGGTAATGAGGAAGGTGGTGTATCTAATAGGTGCATCAATTGACGTTAATTACAGAAGAAGCACCGGCTAACTCCGTGCCAGCAGCCGCGGTAATACGGAGGGTGCGAGCGTTAATCGGAATGACTGGGCGTAAAGGGCATGTAGGCGGATAATTAAGTTAGGTGTGAAAGCCCTGGGCTCAACCTAGGAATTGCACTTAAAACTGGTTAACTAGAGTATTGTAGAGGAAGGTAGAATTCCACGTGTAGCGGTGAAATGCGTAGAGATGTGGAGGAATACCGGTGGCGAAGGCGGCCTTCTGGACAGATACTGACGCTGAGATGCGAAAGCGTGGGGAGCAAACAGGATTAGATACCCTGGTAGTCCACGCTGTAAACGATGTCGATTTGGAGTTTGTTGCCCTGAGTGATGGGCTCCGAAGCTAACGCGATAAATCGACCGCCTGGGGAGTACGGCCGCAAGGTTAAAACTCAAATGAATTGACGGGGGCCCGCACAAGCGGTGGAGCATGTGGTTTAATTCGATGCAACGCGAAGAACCTTACCTGGTCTTGACATCCACAGAATCTTGCAGAGATGCGAGAGTGCCTTCGGGAACTGTGAGACAGGTGCTGCATGGCTGTCGTCAGCTCGTGTTGTGAAATGTTGGGTTAAGTCCCGCAACGAGCGCAACCCTTATCCTTTGTTGCCAGCGATTCGGTCGGGAACTCAAAGGAGACTGCCGTTGATAAAGCGGAGGAAGGTGGGGACGACGTCAAGTCATCATGGCCCTTACGACCAGGGCTACACACGTGCTACAATGGCGTATACAAAGGGAGGCGACCTCGCGAGAGCAAGCGGACCTCATAAAGTACGTCTAAGTCCGGATTGGAGTCTGCAACTCGACTCCATGAAGTCGGAATCGCTAGTAATCGTGAATCAGAATGTCACGGTGAATACGTTCCCGGGCCTTGTACACACCGCCCGTCACACCATGGGAGTGGGTTGCACCAGAAGTAGATAGCTTAACCTTCGGGAGGGCGTTTACCACGGTGTGATTCATGACTGGGGTGAAGTCGTAACAAGGTAACCGTAGGGGAACCTGCGGTTGGATCACCTCCTTACGAAGAGCTCGTAAGTGTTCACACAGATTGTTTGTTTAATAAGAAATAATTAAGTCCCCTTCGTCTAGAGGCCTAGGACATCGCCCTTTCACGGCGGTAACAGGGGTTCGAATCCCCTAGGGGACGCCATCAGATGAGATTATTTCAAGAATCAAAATTATTTTTGTATTTATTTGATATTCGAATGAATAGAAAGATAAAGCTCTTTAACAATTAGGAACAAGCTGAAAGAAACGAG